>DASQAY010000070.1:0-17076 GCA_035635515.1 Candidatus Eiseniibacteriota bacterium
GGGGCGAGGCGACGAAGTGCTCGGTCAGCATCAGGCCCGCTCCCCCCGCCGGCGGAAGGCGACCAGGCCGCCGATGGCGGCCAGCACCGCGGTGACCGCCACCGTCAGGTAGCCGGGAACGTCGTTCCGGCCGGGCAGGACCGCGCTCTGGGCGTTGGGCAGCGCATAGGTTTCTGGTGTGTCGGTGAGCAGGAAGAAGGCGTGCAGGCCGCCGTACTCCGTGTCCCCGTAGATGCGCGCCTGGGTGACGCCCTGCGCCTGCAGCGCCTGCACCCGATCCGCCGCCATCTTGCGCAGGTCGGCCAGGTTGCCGAACTTGATCGACTGGGTCGGACAGGCCTGGGCGCAGGCCGGCATCTTGTTGTTCTGCAGGCGGTCGTAGCAGAACGTGCACTTCTTGGCCGTCCCGCTCTGGGAGTCGAAGCCGATGACGCCGTAGGGGCAGGCCGCGATGCAGTCGCGGCAGCCGTTGCACACGTCCTGCTGGATGTAAACGGTGTCGAACTCGGTTCGGATGATGGCGTCGGTGGGACAGACTTCCAGGCAGCTGGCATTGGCGCAGTGCTTGCAAACGTCGCTCATCATCGACCAGGCGATCGGTTTGTCCGGATTGGCCGTCGCCTGCTCGACGAAGCGGACGTGTCGGAAATTCCGTTGGTCGAGCTGGCCGGTATTGTCGTAGCTGTCCCGGAACTGGACGGGGTTGTCGGGTAGCTGGTTCCACTCCTTGCAGGCCACCTCGCAGGCCTTGCAGCCGATGCAGAGGGTCGTGTCGGTGAAGAAGCCTACTGGTGTAGCCATGTCAATTCCCCAACAGGTTTGGCGTGATCTTGGCGAACCCGCGGTCGCGAGCGTAGAGGTCTAGCGGAAGGCAGGCCAGCTCATCGACCAGGGGCACCGCCCCCTTGTCGTGGCGCAGGTCGAAGGTGAGCAGGTAACGGTGGCAGGACTGGCAAGCGTCCACCCGGACGTGTGGGAATTGCGCCTCGTCCCGGTAGATGGGCATCTGGTTTCCCGACCGTTCTCCGCAGCCGGCGCAAACCATCCGGCTGAAGACCCAGGTCTGCCCGCAGCGGGAGCAGAGGAGGTAGCGGGGGCCGGTGACCAGCGCCTCCCCGCTGACGGCAAAGTAGCTCAACTGGGGCAGCCCGCCACAGCCCGGGCAGTGCCGGTTGTCTACGTCTTCCGATTCTCCTCCCCCCTCGTAGCCTTCCATCTGGTTAAGGTCCTGGGACCCCTCAACGTGCTTGCGTGCCCGCGGCAGCGCGGGGAGGGTTCGGGTGGGGGGTCTGGCAACCACTGCGCGATCCCCATCGCCATTGCCGGCCTCCAGCACCGGGCCCGCCGAGGCGCGGGCCAGGAAAACCTCGAAGGGAGTCAGCGCCGTGCCGCCCAGCCAGCGGCGCACCAGGTCGGGCAGGTCGGCGGAACAGAAGCGCTCCACCACGCCATCGCGAAGCCGGCGGGGCCCGTCGGTGACCGTGACGTCGACCACGTCGGGCATCACGTGGTCCACCACGTACCTGGGAAGGTCGGCCGGGCTCGGGTGATCCGCTTCCGCCGCGCGGTAGGCCTTCTCCTGGACGGGCAGCAGGGCCCGGTAGAAACCGAGCAGCTCGCTCGCAAACGCATAGCGGGTCAGGAGCTCGTCAGTCCGCTGCCGTCGAAGCGGCCACGGATCGGTCCGGACGAGCGTGGTGATCACATCTTCTCCAGGTTCACCAGGAACGCCTTGAACTCGGGGGTGTAGGCGTTGGCGTCGCCCACGAACGGAGTCAACGCATTGGCCAGCCAGTTGGCGCCTTTGGTTGGGTCCTGGTCGGCGGCGATCCCGACGAATCCCCAGTGGATGGGGATGCCGATGGTGTAGACCTTCTTGCCGTCGATGGTGCTGGCCGCCAACCGCTTGGTGACCAGGGCAAGCACCTCGATCCTGCCGCGCTTGGACTTCACCCGGACCCGGTCGCCGCTCTGGATGCCCTTTTGCCTGGCCAGCTCCTCCGGCACCTCCACGAAGGGGTGCGGCTGCAGGGCGACCAGGTCGGGCACGTTCTGGGTCACATAGTGCTCGTGCTCGGTCAGCCGGTAGCTGGTGGCCACGTAGGGGTAGTCGGCGACCGTGCCAAAGCTATCCTTGGCCGCGCCGAAGGAGCCGGCTCCCGTGTACAGGAAGGCCACCGGCGACGCCGACTGGCTCGGGTGCAGCGGGTTGGCGACCGGCGCTTCGACCGGTTCGTAGTGCTCGGGGAGCGGCCCGTCGAGCATGGAGGTGCTGAACATCCGGCCCACCCCTTCGCCGGTCATGATGAACGGCAGCCAGGCCTTCGGATCCAGGGTGTACGGCTTCATGGTCGCCGGGTAGTCGGGCACGTCCCCGACCCACTTGCTGCCGTTCCAGCTGATGCCGGGCCGGGTCGGGTCCCACGGCTTCCCCGCCAGGTCGGCCGAGGCGCGATTGTAGAGCACCCGCCGGTTGAGCGGCCAGGACCAGGCCCATTTGGGGAAGAACCCCAGGCCGGTGGGGTCGTTGGTCTTCGCATCCTGGACACCGTCCGTCCGCTTCATCAGGTTCCCGCTGTCGGGATAGCTGCCGGTATAGATCCAGTCGCCGGCCGTGGTCGTCCCGTCGTCCTTCAGGTTGGCGAAGCTGCTCATCCGCTTGCCGGTGGCCAGGTCGAAGCCATTGATCTCCTGGGCCAGCTCGTCCAGTTGCGGCTTGGCCGGGTCCTGATATTTAAAGGTCAGCGCCATGATCGGATCCCGGAACTTGCCACCCTGCTGCTGATACAGGGTCTTCACCCGCTGGAACAGGTCGGCCAGGATCCAGTGGTCGTGCCGGGCTTGCCCCTGCGGGGGGATGACCTGGTCCTTCCACTGCGCCCACCGGCCGCTGTTGGTAAAGGAGCCGTCCTTCTCGATCCAATGGGTGGTCGGCACCATGAAGACCTCGGTCTGGATGGATGCCGGGGTGGCGCCCGGGCGGCGCCAGAACTCCGAGCTGGTGGTGGGCAGCGGGTCCATCACCACCAGCCACTTGAGGTTGGCCAGGGCCTGCATCACCCGATTCGAATCCGGGCCGATGCTGGTGGCCGTCATCCCGGACAGGATCAGCCCCTGCATCTTGCCCTTGAGCGCCTGGTCGTAGATGGACATCCATGAGGAGTTCTGCCCCGGCTTGGGGATGAAATTGAAGGCGAAGTCGTTGTCCTTGGTGGCCGCGTCCCCGTACCAGGCCTTGAGCAGGCTGACGATGAATTTCTTGTAGTTGGTGCCGAAGAAGTTCCAGGATTGGGGGTCCAACTTCTTCGGTGCCTGCGCCGCCACGTATTGATCGGTGGTCTGGCGTTGTGGAGCCGGGATCTGCAGGTAGCCGGGCAGCAGCTCCCAGGAGATCGCATGATCGGTGTTGCCCTGGATGTTGGCGTGGCCGCGCTCCGCATTCATGCCGCCCCCCGGGCGGCCCATGTTGCCCAGCAGCAATTGGAGGACGGCCCCCGATCGGATCAGCTCGCCCCCGGTCGTGTGATGGGTGAGGCCGACCGCGTAGACGATCGTCATCACTTTGTTGGGTTGCCCCATCTCCCCCACCAGCTTGGCGATCCGCAGGAACTGGTCCTGCGGAATACCGGTGATACGAGACACCATCTCCGGCGTATAGCGCGAATAGTGCTGCTTCATCAGCTGGAACACGGTCTGCGGGTCCTGCAGGGTCAGGTCGCGCTTGGCCAGGGTGGCGATCGCCCCGCCGGCCGGCGGATGGGCCGCGTTATAGGCGGCGCTGGCGGCGTCATCGCCCTGGTAGCCCCAAGAGGACGTGTTGTACTTGCGGGCCTTGGGATCGTAGCCGCTGAACAGGCCGTCCTTAAACCCGTACTCCGGCTTCACCAGGAAGGAGGCGTTCGTGTAGTTGGTGACGTACTCCTCGTGGTGGAGGTTGTTTTGCAGGACATAGTTGATCAGCCCGCCGAAGTAGGCGACGTCGGTGCCGGTCCGGATGCGGGCGTAGATATCGGCCAGCGCCGACGTTCGGGTGAACCGCGGGTCGGCGTGGATGATCTTGGCGCCGCCGCCGGCGCCCGGGCCGCGCTTGGGGTCGAGCTTAGCCTGGACGAACCATTGAAAGCC
The DNA here is from genome assembly GCA_035635515.1 of Candidatus Eiseniibacteriota bacterium. GTDB lineage: Bacteria > Chloroflexota > Dormibacteria > CF-121 > CF-121 > CF-121. The sequence continues at coordinate 4,126 of DASQAY010000070.1, forward strand.
GACCGGATGCGCCTCCGCCGGGTTGGCGCCGTTGATCAGGATCAGATCGGCGTTCTTGATGTCGCGCCAGTGGTTCGTCATGGCCCCTCTCCCGAATGTGGCGGCCAAACTGACCACCGTGGGCCCGTGTCAAACCCGTGCCTGCTGTTCGAGATGGACCAGGCCGAGGCCACGCATCACCTTGGCTGCGAAGTAGCCCTCCTCGCTGCTGAAGGCGGCGCCGCCGGCGAAGGCGATCCCCTCGGTGCGGTTGACGATATTGCCGCTGCCATCCTGGGCGACGAAGGTGGCGTCGCGGGCATCTTTGATGCGCTGTGCGAGCTTGTTCAGCAGGTCGTCCCAGCCGATCTTCTGCCAGTGGTCCGATCCGGCTGCCCGGTACATCGGAAATTCCACCCGCCGGGCGCTGGTCGCCAACTGCATGGCCGTGGCGCCCTTCGGACACAGACGGCCTTCGTTCACCGGGCTGTCCGGGTTGCCCTCGATTTGGAGGAGGCGGCGGCTGCCGTCGGCATTGTCCTGCGTGTACGCCACCAGCGCGCAGCCGACCGCGCAGTAGGGACAGACCGAGTGCGACTCGCGGGCCCCGGCGATGCGGAAGTTCTGCTTGAGCTGAACCGCTGTGGCGGTGTCGAACCCGAGGGCGGTCAGCCCGGCGGCGCCGGTCCCGGCGGCGCTCAGTTTCAGAAAAGCCCGGCGCGTAAGTTCAGGCATTCGCCCTACCTCATCTTCCCCGGCTGCGAACCCGTTGATGATAAGGACCAGAGAGCGATCATGTCAAACTGTCTGAACCATGAATGATTGGTTTACGGCGCTGGGCCGGCGGCTGGTCGAGGCGGCCTTCCGCCGACAGGCGGCCATTGATCCGCCGGAGCTTGACCCGGACGTGGCCGCCGAGATCCTGGAGCTGGCCAGGGTCGCGGCCCACACGCAGGAACGTCGGTTTGCCCCGCTGGCCAGCTTTATGGCCGGCATGGCCGTGGAGCGCATGCGACACGCCCGGGCCGATCTCTCCCCCGCCGAGTTGGCGGCGTACGTTCGTGAGGTGCGGGAGTCGCTCGAAAAAGAATCAGCCGATCTGAGCCAGCAGGTCAGTTAGCGGCACCGCCCCCAAAGACGGGATCCTCATATCGGCGCGGCTCAGGTCCAGGCCGGCGGTCATCACGGTGGGGACCGCTACGCACCGCAGCCCGGCCACCTTAGCGGCGGCGATGCCGTTGCTGGAATCCTCCAGCGCCAGGGCCTCCTCAGGCATGACCATCAGTCGCTTCACCGCCTCCAGGTAGAGCTGCGGATCGGGCTTGGTCTGCGCCACCTCCTCCCGGCAGACGATGGCGTCGAAGGCATCGGCGATGGCGAACCGCTTCAGGTGCTCGACGACCCAGGCCCGCCTGGAGCTGGACGCGATGCCCACGCCCAGGCGCAACCGGTGGGCGTCCCGCAGGTACTCGGCCACCCCCGGCATCAGCCGCTGCATGGCGGTCGCCTCCTCGTAGTAACGGCGCTCCAGGTCTTCGAAACCCTTCCGGTCGAGCAGACGGCCGACCCGTTCTTCCAGGTGCTGGATCGGATCGAACGGCCCCGACGCCGTGCCGATGATGGTGACCCACATCTCGAGCGGCAACTCCTGCCCGTGTTCGCGGTAGATGCGTTGCCAGGCACGGAAGATGGGCTCTTCGGTTTCGACGATGAGGCCGTCGAAGTCGAAGATCAGCGCCTTAATCACACGTCAGTTGCGTCCTATTTCTGCAGGCCGCTGATGAAGCTGTCGATCGCCGCGGCGAGAAGGTGCGGCGCGGTTTGGTTGGCGGCATGGCCTTGACCCTGCAACTCGACAGCTTGCGCATTGGGAATGAGGCCGGCAAGGGTCTCCATCCACTGGCGGCGTCGGGGCATGGAAGCGCCACCGAATAACAGCAGGGTCGGCACGGTGAGCGACTGGAACTTCTCCATGTTGGTGCCGTAGTCGTTGAGCGCACGCAGTTCGCGGGGGATCGTGTGCACTGCTGCGACCCGGGTCTGCCACGTGGGGCCTCGCTTGAGCGCCTCGAGCTCAGCCGGAGAAAGGCCGGCAACCGATAGCGCGAACGTCTCGAGCGCCTTCTCCCGGTGACCTTCCGCGATCGACCGCTCCAGCCCCAGGACCAGGTCGTCTGGAATGAACCTGCTTCCGGGCGGCCTCGGGCCTCCTTCGTAGAGGATCAGGCTCGCCAGCCCGCCCAGCCTCGTGGCAGCCTCAGCGGCACAGGCGCCGCCGAACGAGTGACCGGCCAGATGGACGCCGACCCCAAGGCTTTGGACCACGGTCACGACATCTTCGATCTCGCGTTCGAGCGCGTAGTCGACGCTGTCGCCGCTCGCCCCCCGGCCGCGCCGGTCCATTGCGGAGATCGTGAAGTGGGTCGAGAGCAGCGCGGTGACCCCGCTCCATGAGGTATGGTCCCCACTAGTGCCGTGGACGACTACCAGCTCGGGACCGCGCCCACTGCGGTGACAGGCGATCGTCGTTCCGTCGCTCGATCTGCAGGTGACGATTTGTTCGACAATGCCGCGGGCGCCGGCAATTCCAGCCATTGGTATCCCCTCCCCGCCGACACTTGCGCCATCCTGCCCCCTGAAGAAAACGGGCGGCCAGGTGGCCGCCCGTCTGTCACACGGATGCGCCGTTATCCGCGGGCTCCGACGGGTTCTCGCGCGCCGGGTGGGACGTAGGCGCCGGCGACGGTCTTCGCCTTGGCGAGCACCTTCTGCAGCTCATCGGCGGTAATCAACTTGATCGTCCGAACATTGCGGAGCGAACCCGACGTGCCGGCGCCCACCGAGATGGCCGCCATTGTCAGGTCATCGGGTGCGTCGAAGATCGCCAGAAAGTCATCCTCCCCGAAAGTCCAGTAGAGGACATCAAGCTTGCCCCCGACGCTTTCCGCCGCCTTGCGGACGAGCGCCGCTCGGTCCCCAGGGTTCTGCACGAACCGCGCCCACGTTTCCGTCGTGTACCCGCCGAGGAATGCGTACTTGGCCATCGTTTCCACCTCCGCGGCGATAGTAGTCCCATTCCCCACCGGGCGAAAGCCGAACAGGGGTTTGGGTTAGCCCGGATCTACCGGTCGGGCGCCGCAGATCGGGATGCGGGGCGTGCCGAGCCGAAGGAGGCGACGAGCACGGGAGGGAGCGCACCCGTCGGTGCGTGACCGAGCGCGCGCAGGAGACGACGCCCGGATCGGCCGCATCCGCGCCCGAGATGCCAGCTCGATCCGGTGGATTCGGGCTACTAAGCGGACGCCAGCGTCAGCACGTCCAGGGCATGTGGCAGCACCTCGAATACCGCCGGGGTCTCCCCCACCAGCTCGCCGTCTGCCTGGACCTGGGCCGGGGTCTCCGCCTCAATCTCCACCCGGCGCGCCCGTGCGAAGCGCACCTGGGCCAGCCGTCCGTGTTTTCCCTGGTACAGGAGCGGCAGGCTGCGGATGGCCAGCGGGCGGCCGATGTCGCCGATGATCACCACATCCAGCCACCCGTCATCCAGCCTGGCGTCGGGCGCCAGCCACATCCCACTGCCGGCATAGCCGCCGTTGGCTACCACGATGGTCCAGACGCGGTGCCGCTCGGTCGGCCCGTCGTCCAGGCGGACGCGCACCGTCACATTCCGGTGCACCATGAGGCTCCAGGCGGCGGCGCCCAGGTAGCGGGCGGTCCCACCCAGGAGGGCCGGGGCGGCCGCCGCGCGGCGGGCGATGCGGGCTCCGATGCCGGCATCGGCTGCGTTGATAAAGAATCGCCGGCCGTTGGAGGTGGCGGCGCGCGCCGCGTCGATGGGCTGGAAGCGAGACGCCTGGATCCAGGCGGGGACCAGGGCCGGATCGCGAGGACCTGGCAGGCTGCGGCAGAAGTCGCCTCCGGTTCCGGCTCGCAGAGCCCCGAAGCGGGGCCGCGCCGTGCCGGGACGGCGTAGTAATCCATTCACCACCTCATGGATCGTTCCATCGCCGCCGACCGCGATCACGGTTCGCCCGTTGGCGGTGGCCGCGGCTTCCGCGGCGTCCCCCCGCCGAGCGGTCCAGACCACGGTCACGCCGACGCCGGCCGCCTCACAGGCGGCCGCGCAGCGGGACCAGAAGCGGCGGGCCTGCCCGTCGCCGGCGACCGGGTTTACGACGACGAGCGGCTCAGGACCCGTCTCGCACTCTCCACATCTCGAGTGATCTGCTGCTTCAGCGCGGTGACGGAGGCGAACCGCCGCTCCCCGCGCAGTCGCTGGACGAAGAACACTGTCAGCAGTTTGCCGTACAGGTCGCCCTCATAGTCGAAGAGGAAGACTTCAACAGTCAGGGCGTGCCCGCCAAATGTGGGACGAAACCCCAGGTTCAGGGCGCCCTGATACTCGCTCCCCTCCAGGTCGACCCGCACGGCGTACACCCCGTTGGCCGGCAGCAGCTTGTTGGGCGTGATCTTCAGGTTGGCCGTGGGGAACCCCAGCCCTTTCCCCCGCTGAGCCCCCTGCTCCACCACCGAGCGCAGGAAGTAGTCCCGGCCGAGGAGTTGCGACGCCGCCCGCACCTGGCCGAGCAAGAGCAGCCGCCGGATGCGCGAGCTGCTGATCGGGGCGCCGCCGCGCTCCTGCGCCGGAACCACATCCAGCGCAAACCCCTGGCGGGTGGCCAACTGGCGCAAGAACGTGTGATCCCCCCGGCGGCCCCGCCCGAAGGCGAAGTCATAGCCAACCCAGAGGTGCTGGAGCTGCATCCCGCGGGTCAGCCGACGCATGAAGTCGGCCGGGCTCTGGGCCGCCACCTGCGGCGTGAACGGGATGACCAGCAGGTGGTCCAGACCGAGCTGGTTGAGCAACCAGGTCTTCTCGTCCAGGGTCGTCAGGTTCTGCGGACAGTGGTCGGGATCGAGCACGCAGCGCGGATGCGGCTCAAAGGTCACCACCAGGCTGGCCACCCCAGCGGCGCGGGCCCCCTCGATGACGGGGGCCACCACCCGCAGGTGGCCCCGATGCAGGCCGTCGAAGGTGCCGATGGTGGCGAACACCGAGCCGAACGTCCCCGGATCCGGGAACCCGAAGCTGACGCTCAGGCTCACGGGGGGAAAACCCCGGCCGGCCGAAAGCGCCCGGTGACATCGACCACGCCCCAGGCCAGCAGTCGGCCCGTCTCGTCAACGATGCGGTATCGGCCCGCGGCGACGGGCTGCGGTCCCAGCGGCTGACCATGGCCGAGCACCAGCGCCTGCGCGGCGTCGACCGTGATGGCGGCCCAGTGGCGCAGCGGGAGGTCCAAGGCCAGCAACCAGCGCTCCCAGGTCGTGCCCGCCTGCTCCAGGGTTTCCAGCGGGACCGCGTCCGCCAGCTGGAGTGGCCCCACCGCCGTGCGGGTCAGCGCCGCCAGATAGGCGCCGCACCCGAGTCGGGCCCCCAGGTCATGGGCCAGGCTGCGGACGTAGGCACCCCGGCCACACTGGACGTGGATCACGGCCCGACCGGCCCCCTGATCGTAAGACCGCAGCTCCATCCCGATGATCTCGACCGGCCGGGCGGCCAGCGCCACGGTCTCCCCGCGCCGCGCCTTCCGATAGAGGGGCTCACCCCCAACCTTGAGCGCCGAATAGAGGGGTGGCACCTGCGCGATGTGCCCCACGAAGTCCGGCAGCAGGGCGGTGATCATCGGCTCGTTCACCTGGCGGGGATCCGACCGCTGGGTGACCACGCCCTCGGCATCGTAGGTGGTCGATGTCGCCCCCAACTGGAGGGTCGCCCGGTAGGTCTTTGGCCACTCGTGCACCAGCTCGGTCAGCCGGGTTGCCGGTCCGATCAGCACCGGCAGCACCCCGTCGGCCGCCGGGTCCAGGGTGCCCCCGTGCCCCACCCGGCGCACCCCCGTCAGCCGCCGCAGCCGATGGACGACGCCGAACGAGGTCATGCCCGGAGGCTTGGCGATGTTGAGCAGACCGGCCTGAACTTGCGTGGAGACGGTCAGCCGGGCTCCGGACAGCCGAGCACTCGCCGAGCCGCTTGCAGCACGCGGCTTTCCGCCTCGGACAGCGACACCTCGAGCTCGAGGCCCGAGGCGCGCCGGTGTCCGCCGCCCCCGAACTCGGCCGCCAGGGCGGCGGCGTCCACCTGCTCGCGCGTTCGAATGCTGACCTTGGTCAGCACCGGGCTCACCTGCTTGAACAGGATGGCGATCTCCTCTCCCCGCACCGTGTTGAGCTGATCGATGGCCCCATCGGCCTGTTCGGTCAAGGCCCCGGTGTCACGCAGATCGGCCTGGGTGATCGCCCCCCAGACCAAGCGGTCGCCGCATTCGAAGCGGAGGCTCTGCAGGATCCGGCCCTGCATCCGCAGCGTGGACGCCGGCCGGCTCTTGAACAGGCCGCGGGCGATCAGCGCCGGGTCGGCCCCCAGCGAGACCAGCTCGGCGGCCGCCCGCAGCGCGCGCTCGGAGGTGTTGTCGTGTCGGAAGCCGCCCGTGTCGGACAGGATGGTGGCGTACAGGTTGGCCGCCGCCTCCGGGGGGATCCGGATCTTCCAGGCCTTGAGCAAGTCGAAGACGATCTCCCCGGTCGAGGCGGCCTCAGTGATGACCAGGTCCACCGATCCGAAACCGGGGTTCGAGATGTGATGATCGATGTTGACCACGACCGGCGCCCGCCGGATGGTGTCCGCGTGAATCCCGGCCCGTTCCGGTCCCGTCGAGTCGAAGATGAACAGGGGGCCGGCCGAGGGCAGGGCGGTGGCGTTGACCGTCTCGATCCCGGGGAGGAACCACCACGCTTGCGGCACCGGCGGCGAGGCGACCACGCTCACCCGCTTCCCCAGGGGCTGGAGGGCGAACCGGAACGCCAGTGCCGACCCCAGCGTGTCGCCGTCGGCGTCTTTGTGACAAATCGCTCCCAGGGTGGCGGCGGACTCGACAATCGACCAGATGCGCGCAGCCGCCTCGGCCACTTCCGGGCGCGGGGGCGAGAGCTCAGCCATTCGCTGATTGATCGCTGGGAAGCACCTCTCGCAACAGCTGGCTGACGCGCACGCTGTACGCGATCGACAGGTCCAGCTCGAACCGGAGCTCCGGGGCAAAGCGGAGGTTGGTCAACCGGGCCCCCAGCTCACGGCGGATGAAGCCGCGCGCCCGCTGCAGGCCCTCGACCGCCGCCTGCTGGCTATCCGGCTCCCCGACGACGCTCACCCGGATGGTGGCATTGCGCAGGTCGGGAGACAGTTTGACCTGGGTAATACTGCACATGGAGACCCTCGGATCCTTGAGGTCGCGCCGCATGATCTCGCTGATCTCCTTCTGCAACTGCGCCGCCACCCGTTCCACGCGGTGCGTTCCCATGGGACCTATTCTCCCCCATTGCGCGCCGACCTAAGCTCTGGACCTCTCCCGGCCCTTTAGGGGGTGGGGTTACGACCGGCGTGGTTCGGGCGCGACTTCGGGCAGGAGCCAGGGCAGCGCCTCCGCCAGGGGGCGAACCAGGCTCACGAATTCCTTATGGGGCAATTTCTCCCCCGCCACCAGCGCCAGGGCCGCGCCCAGGGCGGCCTGCTCCGCCTTGTGGCCGGGGTCCCCGTGCTCGATCTTCCAGGACACGAGCGAGGAGCGCCCCTCGGTCAGGTCCAGGATGGAGCGCCGTACCTGTTCCCAGGCGGGGCCACGATTCGACTGCTCGATGGCGCGGAGGGCCGCCTTCTCCGCTTCGCGGAAGCGTTCGACCGAGTGCCCTTCCTCGTGCGAATCCCACCCCCAGGCCGCGCGGTCGATGCCTGCCGGCGAAAGCGTTCGCAGATCTTCCATCAGGCGATCGACGCCGCGCTCGTCGGGGCGGTAGCCGTAGCCTTCCTGGTCGACGCTCACGCTTGTTTCACCAGGTACGCATCCAGCACGTCACCGGGCTGGAAGTCCTGGAAGCCCTCCACCTGGATCCCGCACTCAAGGCCTACGGTGACTTCTTTGACGTCGTCTTTGAAGCGCTTCAGGGCCACGATCTGTCCCTCGAGCAGCAGCTGGCCGTCGCGCGAAATCTTGACCCGCGAGTCACGGGAGATCTTGCCGTCCACCACGCGGGAGCCGGCAATGTTGCCGACCTTGGGGATCTTGATGGGCTGGAGCACCTCGGCGCGGCCCTCCCAGACCTCGACGAAGGTCGGCTCGTAGAGGCCCTTGATGGCCTTTTCGATGTCACTGGTTACGTTGTACACCACGTCGTACTGGCGGATGTCCACCTTCTCGCGCTCGGCGGCCCGCTGGGCCGCGGCGTCCGGCTTGACGCTGAAGGCGATCACCAGGGCGTTGGAGACGGCCGCCAGCAGGATGTCCGACTCGGTGACCCCGCCCACCCCCTCGAAGACGATGTTGATCCGGACCTGCGGGTCCTGGATTTTCAGCAGCGACCCCTTGAGGGCCTCGACCGACCCGTTGCTTTCGGCTTTGAGCACCAGGTTCAGGTCCTTGATCTTGCCTTCCTGCACTTGCGCCGCCAGGTCCGCCAGGGTGACCCGGCGGGTCTGGGCCAGCGCCGCCACCCGACGCTGCTCGGCCCGCTGCATGGCGATGGTGCGGGCCACCTTCTCGGTGGAGACCACCTGGAAGACGTCACCCGCGGTGGGGACGTCGGGCAGGCCGGTCACCACGGCGGGCGTAGCCGGGCCCGCCTCCTTCATCTTCTTGCCCTCATCGTTCAGCAGCGCGCGCACCTTGCCGAAGATGTGCCCCACGACGACGTTGTCGCCGACCCGGAGGGTGCCCGTCTGCACCAGCACCGTGGCCACCGGGCCTCGGCCTTTCTCGAGGTGGGCGTCGATGACCGTGCCGGCGGCCGGCTTGGCCGGGTTGGCCTTGAGTTCCTGGAGCTCCGAAACCAGCAGGATCATGTCCAGGAGGTCTCCGATACCCTTCTTTTGCTTGGCCGAGACGGGCACCATGACGGTCTGGCCACCCCAGGCCTCCGGCACCAATCCATGGTCGCTAAGCTGGCGCATGACCTGCTCGGGGTTGGCCCCTTCGCGGTCGATCTTGTTGATGGCCACCACGATGGGCACGCCCGCCGCCTTGGCGTGCGAGAGGGCCTCAATCGTCTGCGGTTGCACGCCATCATCGGCGGCCACCACCAGGACCACCACATCCGTGACCTGGGCGCCACGGGCCCGCATGGCGGTGAAGGCCTCATGGCCGGGAGTATCCAGGAAGACCACGGGGCGCCCCTTCTCCTCCACCGAGTAGGCGCCGATCCGCTGCGTGATGCCGCCGGCCTCCCCGGCCGCCACCTTGGTCTCGCGGATGGCGTCCAGCAGCGAGGTCTTGCCATGATCCACGTGTCCCATGACCGTGACCACCGGCGGCCTGGGCTTCAGGTTGGCCGGATCCTCGCCATCCAGACTGAACAGCTCGGAGCGGGTGGTCATCTTGACCTGGCTGGTGTCCTCGCCCACGATCTCCTCGGTGATGGCGGCGTCCATCGCCATAGGGGAGGCCTGGATGCCGAACGTGTCGGCCACCAGGGCGGCCGTGTCGAAGTCGATCTGCTGGTTGATGTTGGCCATGATGCCGTTGCGCATTAGTTCCTTGATGATCTCCACGGCGCTGACGCCGAGGTACTCCCCCAGCTCCTTCACGCTGACGCTGGGCGGCAGCTGCACCCCCTTGGTCTCGGTTGGCTTGGCGGCCTCGACCGGGGCGGCCGCCTGGGCGAACTGGGTGCGCGCCGCGGCCTCCTGGTCCGGGGTGAGCACGGCCATGGCATGCCGCGGGGCACGCCGATACGTCTTCAGGAACTCCAGGATGTCGCGGGCCTCGACCCCGAGGTCGCGCGCCAGCTGTTGCACTTTGATACCACGGGTCTGAGTAGCGATGCGAACTCCTCTAGATGAACTCTGGATTACGCCGAACTAAGGAATGATACTAGTCGCCTGAACTGAATTGAGTATTCCCGCGGACAGCCGCGGCCAATCCTCGCGACGGATGGGACCCCCCAGGGCCCGCTCCAGGCTCCGCTTCTTCTCGGCGACGCGCCAGCAGGCCGGGTCCCGGCACAGGTACGCCCCCCGACCCGGCGCCCGCCCGGTGGGGTCGACGGCCAGGCCCTCAATACCGCGGACCAGCCGGACCAGCTCCCGCTTGGGCTTGGATTGCCGGCAGGCCACGCACGTCCGCAGCGGGGGCGGGCTAAGCCGTGGTGGCGTGTCTGGCCTCGCTCTCCGCCGCGGTGACCGGCTTGATGTCGATCCGCCACCCCGTCAGCTTGGCGGCCAGCCGGACGTTCTGGCCCTCCTTGCCGATGGCCAGGGACAGCTGGCCCTCGGGGACATGCGCAGTGGCGGTCCGGCCGGCGCGGTCGATGTCGACGCCCAGCACGGTGGCCGGGCTGAGCGCATTGGCGACGAGCGTCGGCTGGTCGTCCGCCCACGGAATGAAGTCCACCCGCTCGTTGCCCAGCTCGCTCACCACCGACCGGTGGCGGACTCCCCGCGGTCCGATGCAGGCCCCCACCGGATCCAAGCCCGGCTGCGTCGACGACACGCCGACCTTGGTCCGCACTCCGGGTTCGCGGGCCAGCGCCCGGATTTGCACCGCGCCCGAGGCCACCTCGGGGATCTCGAACTCGAGCAGCCGGCGGATGAAGGCCTTGTGGGCCCGCGAGACCAGCACCTGGGCGCCGCGCCCGTGCCGCCGCTGTTCCAGCAGGAGGACCTTGACCCGCTGGCCCGGTCGCAGCGACTCGCCCGGGATCTGCTCCTCTGGGGGCATGACGCCTTCCGCCTTGCCCAGCTCGAGGTAGACGACCTTCTCCCCACCGTGCTCCTCGATTCGATCGACGACGCCGCTCACCATCTCGCCGCGGTGCTCGAGCACGTCTTTGAGGACCTGGTCTTTCTCCGCCTCGCGCAACCGCTGGAACACCACCTGCTTGCTGATCTGGGCGGCCAGGCGGGCGAAGTCCTCGGTGGGCAGCGACACTTCAAGACTCTCCCCTAGCGCGGCCTCCGGATGCTGACCCCGAGCGTCCTCCAGGGAAACCTCCGTGGCCGCGTCCCGGACTTGGTCGACCACCGTGCGCCGGCCGAAGATGGACACCTGCGCCGTGTCCGGATCGATCCGGACTCGAGCGGTATCGGCGTTGAAGGCGCGCCGGTAGGCAGTGGCGAGGGCGCTTTCCACCAGCATGAGGAGCGAGTCTTTCGAGATCCCCTTCTCCTCCTGGATCTGGTCGAGCGCCTTGATGAAATCGGATTTGAGCACGAAGGAGCAGAACCCGCCTAGAACTCGACGGCCAGCCGCGCCGCCACGAGGTCCCGAAAGGGCACGGCGACCAGTCGTTCCTTTTTGCCGTCACGCAGCTGGAGCTCGATGGTATCGGTCGAGACCGCGATCAGACGGCCCTCAGACACCTGCTCTTGATCGCCCACCCGGTAGCGCAGGTTGGCGCGCTTGCCGAGAAACCGGCGAAACTCATCCGGCGTGCGCAGCGGCCGCTCGGCACCCGGCGAGGAGACCTCGAGCTCGTAGTGATCGGGGAGCAGGTCGACCTGATCGAGCAGCGGGCTGACCGAATGACTGACCCGCTCGCAATCGTCGAGCGACACGCCCTCCGGCCGGTCGATCATGATGCGCAACAGGCGGTGACCGCGGCCGCCGGTCAGCTGGAGGTCGTAGAGCTCGAACCGTAGATGGGTGAGCGTCGGGGTGATCAGCGCGCGGATCTGATCCGCCAGGGCCTGGGACTCCGCCATGAGATTGCTAACGACCGCGGGGACCGCACCCCAGGAGCTTCGCCGTATTCATTTCGTGGCTAGTATAGAGGCCCCCGGATCCGCGTCCAGCGGTCAGACGTACATCTCATCGACATAGCACCAGCTCCAGTCCTCCCCCGGCTCGAAGGATCGCACGATGGGGTGTCTGGTGGCGCGGAAGTGCTTGGTCGCGTGCTTGTTCGGCGACGAATCGCAGCACCCGACGTGCCCGCACTCGCGGCAGAGCCGCAGATGGACCCACTCGTCTCCGGCCTTCAGGCATTCCTCGCAGCCCTCCGGTGTGCGGGGCGGCAGGTCACGAATCTGGTCTCGATGGGTACAGATTTTGGTCTTGGTCTTTGCCATCTTGGGTCCTCCTCCGTATCTACCCATTGTGACCGCCGCCATAACGTCCACGCGCTGGATCAACTCCGTCTTCGCCACCGGATAGCCTCCCGGTCGACGCCGAACTGCCGTCAGGGAGTCGGCGATGGTGACGGATTGCAGAAGACGGTGGCCGGCATACCTTCGGCGTCGCGGCGTGCCGCCAAGCGGAACTTCTCGGGAACGACGACCGGGTTGGCGTGCGTGCCCAGCCAGAGCAGGAAGTAATACTCGACGCCCCACGCGCCCAGCTCTGCGATCGTGTTGTCGTTCTGACCGGCTCGCGGACCCGTGGTGCAGGTGTGGAGGTATCCCTGGTTGTGGCGGGCCTCGTGGATGAAAAGGGCGGCGAGGCCTCGAACCGCACCCCAGATGTCGTCTCGGACGATCTTTACGTCGGGGTCGTAGAACTTGCTCGGCGACAGGACCGCCAGGTTGGGAGTCTGGATGACGATCACGCCGCCAGCCGCGCAGCAGTAGCTGTACGGGCCGTCACTGCGGAAGTCGACTCCGTGGATGGCCTGGGCAAACCAGGCGTCGAGGGGGAGGTTGGTCCACGGCAGCGGGGTGTCGAACCGGATCCAGGTGAACATCAGCACCCCCTGGTAGGCGCGTTCTTGCAGGCGGGTCAAGTCTCGTGAGCCCTTCGCCGCCGTGCACACAAGCTGGCCGGCGCTCGGGTCTGAGGTGAACGTCATCGACACGGACGCGTCGACCGATGCCAGATCGGCGGACGACGGGCATCGATCGAGAATCTGCTCGATTGTCGCCGTCAAGGCGGTGGGGGTTGGCGACGGCGTCCCGAACGGCGTGGGCCTTGGGTTCGCCGGGCTGCAGGA
>DASQAY010000071.1:0-5657 GCA_035635515.1 Candidatus Eiseniibacteriota bacterium
TGTTCTGGGGAGTGGCTCGCCTGGCCGCACCCGCGTCCCTGCTGGCGGCCGGCTGGATTGGGCTATTCGGCCTCATCTTCCTGCTGCATTTCGGCAGCTTCCACCTGATCTCGCTGGCATGGCGGACGGTTGGCATCCAGGCCCGACCGATCATGGATAGCCCCATCCGGGCCGCCTCCCTGAGCGAACTCTGGGGCCGCCGCTGGAACCTGGCCTTCCACGTGCTGGCGCGCGACCTGGTGGTCGGCGCGGCCCGCCACCGCTTTGGCGCCGCCGGCGCGACGTTGCTGGCGTTTGTCGCGTCGGGCCTGCTGCACGACCTGGTGATCTCGGTCCCTGCGCGCGGCGGCTACGGACTCCCCACTGCGTACTTCTTGCTGCAGGGAATCGGTCTCCTCTTCGAACGCTCGCCGCTTGGCACCCGCCTCAGCCTGCGCGGCGGTCCCCGGGGGCGCATCTATGCCCTGGTCGTTGCCGCAGCGCCCGCTTTCTGGCTGTTCCATCCGCCGTTCGTGCTGCGGGTGATCGTCCCCTTCATGCACGCCGTGGGAGCTCTCTGATGAGCCGGGTCGGATTTCTGATCTGGGTGGCTGGACTCCTGCAGCTGGCTATCGCCGCCGCCAACCTGCTGCTGCCCAGGATCCTGCGCTACCGCGAAAACCTGGCGCGCATGTCGCCCATGGTGCGCGAGATCTTCCTGGTGCATTCGGGATACATCGTCCTGGTGCTGATCGCGTTCGGGACCATGAGCCTGCTCTTTGCCCCGGACCTGGCCGGTGGCAGCCGGCTAGGCCGGTTCCTCAGCGCCTTCCTGGCCCTGTTCTGGCTGCTCCGCATCCCGGTCCAGCTGGGCTACGACCCGGCCGTGCGGCGGAAATACCGGCTGTTCGACGTCGCTTTCCTGGTGGCGCTCCTCTACCTGGGCGGGACCTATCTGCTGGCCGCTCTCCAGGTCTGGCGATGATCACTCAGCTATTCGACCTCGCCCTCTGGCTGGCGGGCATCGGCCACTTCTGCATCCTGGGCGCCAGTGTCCAGGTGCCGGCCCGCCTGGGTTGGAAGACAGACCTGGCCCGGCTCACTCCCTTTAACCGCAAGCTGATGTGGACCTACGGCGCGTTCACGGTGCTGACCATCGTCGCCTTCGGGTCCCTCACGCTCGCCCTGCACGGCGAATTCCTGCGCGGCAACCCGGCGGCCCTGGGCCTGGCCGCCTTCATCGGTGTCTACTGGGCAGCTCGGGTGGGCGTGGACCTCTTCTATTTCGAGCACGCCGATTGGCCGGAGGGAATGCCGTTCGTGGTCGGCCACGTTCTGCTGACCGGCCTCTTCGCGGCGCTGGCCGCCACCTACATCGGGCTGGTTGGCTGGCGGCTCATCGTTCGATAGCTCCTCGCTCCCCCTTGCAGGGAGGGGGTCTCGGCTGGGTCGCCGACCTGGTCGCTGAAGACCTCCACCATGTAGACGGCATCGCCGTTTTTGGCGATCCCAATGCCCACCGAGCGGTAATGCGGGTTGAGGATGTTGTCCCGATGGGCGAGTGACGCCATCCACCAGGTATTGAAGAAGGCCGGCACCTCGGCCCACGGCAGGCTGCCTTCCCAGATGATGTTCTCGCCATGCCACACATAGGGAATGTGGTTGGCCTGGAGCAACTCGACCGCGGCCAGCATCGAGTGGCCAGGTCGGTAGTGCGTGATCCCGTCGACCACCAGCTGGCTGGCCCGAATCGCGGCCACCCGATCGAGGCTGGGCGACCCGGCCAGGGGCGGCAACCCGGCCTGCGCCCGATCCTGGTTGACAAGGGCCAGCTCCCCGGTCGGTTCAGCCGAGGGTTCGGGGAGGGTGTCCGCGAGGCCCATGGTGGCGGTGTCCTTTCGACTAAACCCGGTTCGCCCCTCCGCAGAGGTCAGCGTGAACCTGCCTCCAGCTGGCGGCGAGGGGAGATTGACTCTCCCTCCCCCTTGCGGGGAGGGCCGGGGAGGGGGTACGGCGTTGAGCCCGATCTGAGCCGGCGCCGCCTGAACCCGGGCTGGCATCGTGCCCGCAGCGAAGATCACGAGAACGATAAATGCCGACGCCAGGCGCGCCTCGAGGGTCATCCACCCGGCGAGCATTCGCAGCCAGTCTAACAGATGAGCTGATAGTTCTCATATCGCGATTAGCTTATAACGCTGCTGTGGAGAACTTAACTACGGCCACCGAATGGTAGGGTGAATTCGATGCTGCCGCACGAGATAGCGCAGTCGCAGGCGCTCGCCGAACGGTCCTTGCTGAGCCGCGTGCTCGGCTGGCTCGGCCTATCCCTGCTGCTGACCGCAGCCGGGGTCCGGGCAACGCCCCTCTTCCCAATTCAGGGAGGGCTGATGCTGGTCGTCTTCGTCGTGCTCCTGGGCATGATCTTCGGCATCCAGGCCGCCGTGGCCGCCCGCCGGCAGGAGCTCGCGGTCGGCCTGTTCGTGCTCTTCGCCTTCGTGGAAGGGCTCTTCATCGGGCCAGTCGTCAATGCCTATCTGAGCGTTGCGCCCGACGTGGTCGGGACGGCACTTCTGGGGACGGTGGGGATCTTCCTGGTCGCGGGCGCGGTGGTCTGGATCACGAGCTTCAACTTCGCGGCCTGGGGCAAGTGGCTCTTCGGAGCCCTCCTGGTCGGGATCGTGCTCAGCATCGGCGCCATTTTCTTCCAGCAGCTCCCGCAACTGGCGATCAGCGCCTTCCTGGGCGTGGTCTTCGTCGGGCTCACCTTCTTCGATTTCTGGCGCGTTAAGGCCCAGCGCAGCTTCGATAACAGCTCGCTATTGCTGGCCCTCAGCCTCTACCTCGACTTCATTAACCTGTTCCTGATCCTGCTCCGGCTCCTGGGTCGCCGCCGCTAGCCTTCACCCGCGAGCGGTGTCCCAGGTCGCAATTACCCACTTCGCTTCAGCAAACCGAGTCGCTTGGCGCGCTGCTCCGCCAGCCCGAAGACCCAGAGCCCGGCCGGGATCAGAATGGCGCCCATGCCCACCAGCAATGCGATGGTGGGCAGCGTATCCACAATGCCCTTGTTCTGGAGTAGCGCCTCCCGCATCCCGGTGAGGGTGTACGTCAGCGGCGAGACAAACCCGAGGGCCTGCAGCGGTCCGGGCAGCACCGACACCGGGTAATACACCCCGGAGACCAGCAGCAGGGTGCCCTGCACCGCCACGGTCATCTGGTCGCCCTTCTCGGGTGAGAGTAGGGGCAGCAAGCAGGTAAGAATGCCCAGACCGATCAGAGGGAAGGTCGCGGCCACCAGCACCAGCCCGCCGCTCACCACGTTGGCGTGCGACAGGTTGATATGGAACAGGAGGACGACGGCCACGCCGATCAGGGCCGCCCGGGCCAGCCCATAGAAGATCGAGAAGGTCGAGACGCCCAGCAGGTGCGTCGCCCGCTTGACCGGCGCCATCATCGTGTATTCGATCGTCCCTTCCCAGCGCTCCCAGCTGATCGTCCAGGCCACCTCCACAAAGACCATGGACAGGTAGCTCCACAGCAGCGCCCCGATCAGCAGATACAGCTGGACCGCCTGCAGCTTGCCGGGGTCCTCGTGCATCCCGATACTGTCCAGCCCCGACGCCAGGTAGCCGATGCTCAGGGTTGTCACCAGCGTGTACAGGACCCAGACCACTTCCCAGGCCCAATAGCGTTTGTAGAGGTTCTTCTGGCGCTCGAGGAAGCCGACGAAGGCGTTGGCCTCCCAGCGCAGCGCGCTCACAGTCATCCGTCTTCACCTCCTTCTTCTTGATCCTCTTCCAGGCTCTTGCCGGAGATGCGCAGGTACACGTCCTCCAAGCTGGGGACCACGCCGTCCAGCTCATGCCGTGCCCGCAGGGCCGTCGGCGTGCCCTCGGCCAGGATCGCGCCGCGCTCCAGGATGATCACGTAGTCGCACAGCGTCTCCGCCTCCCGGAGGTCGTGGGTGCTGAGCAACACCGTGGCGCCGTGCTCGGTGCGCAGCGTGGCCACCAGCTCCTGGACATCGCGCCGCGACCGTGGATCCAGGCCGGTGGTCGGTTCGTCCATCAGCAGCAGCGACGGCGAGGTCAGGAAGCTGCGGGCGATGGCCACCTTCTGCTGCTGCCCGCGGGACAGCTGCTTCATCGGCCGGTCGAGGGTGTTCAGCGGCAGGCCCAGCCGGTGGAGCAACTTTTCCACCCGGTCCCGCGTATCCCCGCCACCGCTCCCGTACAGGCGGGCGGAGTACAGCATGTTCTCCCAGGGGCTCATCTCCTTGAAGAAGGCCGCCTCCACGGAGACGCGGTTGATGAACCGACGGACCTGGGCCGCCTCCTCGACCACGTCACAACCGAAGACCCGCGCCGTGCCGGTGTCGGGCACTGTCAGGGTGGCCAGGATCCGGATCAGCGTGGACTTCCCGCTACCGTTGGGCCCGATGACGCCGGTGATGGCCCCGGTGGCCACCGTCAGGTCGAGCTCCGCCAGGGCGACCTTGTCGGATACCGGCTTCTGCCAGGGCAGGCGTGCGCCGGTCCGGCGGAACCGCTTGGTGATCCCGCGCATCTCGATCGCCGGGTTGTTCATTTGTCTCGCCAGTTGGATCGCCATCTTCGTGCCGCTCCTTTGGTGAACTCGGGTAAACGCAAAAAACCGTGTGGCCGAGGCCACACGGTTCAACGAGTCCTGGAACTAAGCGGCGACTACGTTGTCAATGTGCGGCCTCCCGCGGGCAGGCTCCGCCCCCGGGCTTGAGAACCATGTCCGCGATGAGCTGCCGCAAGATCCGCCTCCTGAATGACAATAGTCGCGGAGTCGTACGCTACAGGACTTCCCGCTATCGTGTCAAGGGGAAGGGTGAGCTTGTGATCGCACTGGAACTGGATCCCGCCGTCCGGGCGCTGGCTTTCCTGGTCGGCACCTGGCGGGGCGAAGGCGCCGGCGACTATCCCACTATCCGGCCGTTCCGCTATCGGGAGGAGATCCGGGTCTGGCACACGGGCAAGCCGTTCCTCGTCTACACGCAGCGCACAGAGGCGGTCGATGACGGCCGCCCGCTCCACACCGAGATGGGCTACTTGCGTGGCGTCGGCGAGGGCCGGGTGGAGCTGGTGGTCGCCCAGCACATCGGCTTTGCCGAGATTTCCGTGGGCTCGGTCCGCGACAACCGGCTCCAGCTCAAGAGCCTGCATCTCGGACGGACACCGACCGCCAAGGCCGTGACCGGCGTGGAACGCGAGATCTGGCTGGATGGAGACATCCTCCGCTACGAGCTACGCATGGCCATGGAGACCGTCCCCTTGACGAAGCACCTTCAGGCCAGCTTCCACCGAGCGCTGGACTAGCTCGAACTCTCCCTCCCCCTTGCGGGGAGCCACTGACGTCAGGGTCGCGGGATTTCCCGCGTGGGCAGGGTGGGGAGGGGGTCTCGGTGACCGCATGTAGCCTTATCTCATGCAAGGGTGGTCGACGTCCGCCTTCATGGCCAACCTCTTCCAGTCAATGCCACTGCCGCGCAAGTTGCGTCTGATCGCGCGCAATCGCGTGCGCGCCTTTCGTATGGGCGGCTGTTGCGGCCACCCGGGCGAACCCGGCTGTTGAGAGCCGGCGCCAGAGGGTCCCGGTCGGGACCAGTAGGCGGAGGGATGTCCCCCCTTAGGGGAGGCGGTCCGAAGGGG
>DASQAY010000072.1:0-7501 GCA_035635515.1 Candidatus Eiseniibacteriota bacterium
ACCGTCCGCAAGCCGGATGGAACGAAGGTCCTGGAGACGTCGTACCCCGGTGCCAGTGGCCTGGGCGGGTCTTTCGCCCTGTCACCAAACGGGCGCCGGCTCGCCATGGACGGCCAGGTCGTGGATGTCGCCGGAACGATAATCGGGCTGGCGCCATCGTTCCACCCGCAGGGTTGGCTCGACAACGTCACCGTGGTGGGCGGAATCGCGATGGGCCCGCTGAGCCGGTGCCACGGGAGCTTCGAGCTCGGGTTCGTGCGTCTGTCCGCGCCCACCCAGGTGCAGGATCTGGGATTCTGTGCCGACTTTGTCGGCGTCGTGAACTAGCCGCCGGTGGAGTGTCGAAGGGCAAAGGGGCATTCGGGGCGCACGAAGCGGCCTTGGCTGGTATAACTGTTGCCGGCCTTCAGGCGGAGCGGGATTTTGAGACCCCCTCCCCTGCCCCTCCCCGCAGGGGGGAGGGAGAAGAAGAGCGCCCCTCCCAGCAACGGGAGGGAAAAACCCCAAATTTGACGGAGGGACAAATGAGGCGACTCGGCATGTTCATCCGATTCGGCGTGTTGGTCCTGGCGCTGTTGGTTGGCTCGGTCAGCATGTTGGCTCTACCCCGGCCCTACCAGCTGGCGCCGAGGCTCACCGCCAGCCCAGGGGCATGGCCCACGTACCACATGGACAACACTCGAAGCGGGAACGATGTGAACGAGCCGACATTCGGTACGGTCACCAACTTGTGGACCTCCGCGCAGCTCGACGGTCAGATTTACGCCGAGCCGCTGGTCGTCGGCACCACGGTCTATGTCGCGACCGAAGGCGACTCCGTCTACGCGCTGGACGCCGCCAGTGGAGCGCAGATCTGGCGCACCAATATCGGCACGCCCGTGTCTGGCTCGAGCCTGCCGTGCGGCAACATCAGCACGGTCGGGATAACCAGCACACCGGTGATCGACACGACGAACAACATCGTGTATGCGGTGGGCATGACTACGGGACCGCAGGACATTATGGTCGCGATCAACTTGAGCAGCGGGGCCAAGCTCTGGTCGCGGAATATCGACGTCACCGGCCTGGATCCGGCCATCCAGGGGCAGCGGGCGGCGCTGTCGCTATCAGGCGGGTACGTCTACGTGCCCTTCGGCGGCCGCTGGGGAGACTGCGGCAGCTATCACGGCTGGGTGGTCGGCGCCCCGACTAATGGCACCGGCGCGCTGATCGGTCTTGCGCAAACCGGGAATGGCGGTGGGATCTGGGCCCCGTCGGGAGCGGCGGTCGACGCCGCCACCGGCAACCTGCTCGTCGCCACCGGCAACACCTTCTCAACCTCGACGTTCGATCACGGCGAAAGCGTGCTCAAGCTCTCGCCCAGCCTCAGCCGGCTGGATTACTGGGCTCCGACGGACTGGGCCGCGCTGAACGCCGGTGACACCGACCTGGGTTCGATCGGACCGGCCATCCTGGCGAACGGCTGGATCTTTCAGACCGGGAAGGCGGGCGAGGGTTATCTGCTGAATCAGGGCGCCCTGGGCGGCATCGGGGGCCAGAAGTTCACGGCCCATGTGTGTCCTGGGCAGACAGCCGACGCGACTTTCGGGGGCACAGCCTACGCGGCGCCCTTCGTCTACGTCCCGTGCACCAACGGCCTGGTGGCTCTCACTGTCAACACAGGGGCCACCCCCTCGATCTCCATTGCGTGGCAGGGGGCCAGCGGAGAGGCGCCCATCGTCGCCGGAGGGGTGGTCTGGACCATCGATCGGGCCGGGACGCTACTCGGGCTCGACCCGGCAACGGGGGCGACTCGCTACAACCTGCCACTGATATCGGCGACTGCGCATTTCGCGACGCCCTCGGCCGGCGGCGGCCGGATTTTCGTGGGGGCCGGCACTCACGTGCAGGCCTTCGGCAATCCGACCGCGACCGTGACCAACGGCGCCTCCTATAAGCCCCTGACTCCGGCCCGCATCCTGGATACTCGGACCGGATCACCGGTCGGCGCCGGGCAATCGATCGACGTGCAGGTGACCGGCCAGGGCGGCGTACCGGCGACCGGGGTCGCGGCCGCGATCCTGAACGTGACGGTCACGCAGCCGACCGCCAGCGGCTACCTCACGGTCTATCCGACCGGTGGCGGAAGACCGCTGGCGTCGAGCCTCAACTTCGTCGCCGGCCAGACCGTCCCCAACCTGGTGGAGGTGGCCCTGGGGACGGGCGGCAAGGTCTCGGCATTCAACTTCAGCGGGTCGACCCATGTGGTCATGGATGTCGCGGGCTATGTGGCAACGCCGCCGCCGGGGCCAGACGGGCTCTTCAACCCGCTTGCGCCGGCCCGCATCCTGGACACGCGGAGCAGCGTGGGTGGCGTGACGATTGGTCCAAACACCAGCATCGACGTCCAGGTGACGGGGCAGGGAATGGTCCCCGCTGCCGGCGTGGCGGCGGTGGTGCTGAATGTCACGGCGACGAATCCCACCGCATCGAGCTATCTGACGGTGTTCCCGACGGGCGCGACGCGGCCGACGGCGTCCAATCTCAACTTCCTGGCCGGGCAGACGGTGCCCAACCGGGTGGTGGTCAAGTTGGGAACGGCCGGGAAGGTCACCATCTACAACCTCACGGGCAATACGGACGTGGTGGCCGACGTGGGCGGCTGGTTCACGGACGCCGCCAGCACCACGGGTGGGAGCGTCTTCTACGGGATTACCCCGGCGCGCATCCTGGACACGCGGAATGGGGGTGTGCCCATCGGACCTAATGGGACCCTGACCGTATCGGTAGGCGGAGCGGGGGTGGTCCCGGTGGCGGCCAAGGCCGTGGTCATGAACGTCACGGTGACGAACACGACACTCTCCAGTTATCTGACAGTGTGGCCGAACCTGGTCACCAGACCAACCGCGTCGGATCTGAACTGGGTGGCGGGCCAGACCGTCCCCAACCTGGTGATCGTCCGGCTGGGCGCCAATGGGTCGATCGACCTGTACAACCTTCAGGGCAACACGGACGTTGTACTGGATGTGGTCGGTTGGTACGCGTGAGCTGATTCGGGTGCGGGCGGCCGCGCTGGCCCTGGTCCTCGCGGCCGCCTCCATCGTCGCTCAACCCTCGACGCAGGCGCAGGCGGCGCCGCCGCCATTGCCGGCCGGGCTCAACTTCGGCCTGGCCAATGGGCCGACTGACCTTACCTGGATGACGGCGAGCGGTGTCCCGTGGGTCTTCCGCTACCAGTACCTGGCCGGCGGCGTCAACACCGGAAAGGGGTGGGAGACGTGGAACACGCCGCTGGGACAGTTCGCCTCGTATTACATGTCCGCCAGCGGCGCCAGCGGATACATCCCGGTCTTCACGTACTACGAGCTGCTCCAGTCCAACCCGTCCACCGGGACGGACGAGAGCAGCCGCGACTACAGCAACCTGAACAACGCCGCCACCATGAACGCCTACTACACCAACTTCGTCCTCCTGATGCAGAAGGCGCAGGCGTACGGGCGGCAGGTCATCGTCCACGTCGAGCCCGATCTGTGGGGGTACCTGGAGCAGCGGGCCGGTCCGGGCGGGTCTCCTGCCCAGATATCCGCCATGGTCACCAGCTCGGGCTATGCCGACGTGGCCGGCATCCCCGACAATGCGCAGGGATTTGCCTGGGCCCTACTCAAGCTGCGTAACAAGTACGCACCCGGGGTGGCGCTCGGCATCCACGCCTCGCTGTGGGCGAGCGGCCCCGACCTGGCCACCGACACGCGCACCACCGTCGACCCCAACCAGGTGGCCGACGCGACCGCCGCCTTCCTGAACGCCAGCGGGGTGGCCAACAACCCGTACGGGAGCACCTTCGACCTGGTGTTCAACGACGTAGCCGATCACGACGCGGCCTGGTACGGCGACACCTCGCACTGGTGGGACCGGAACGACGTGACCGTGCCCAACTTCGCGCGCTGGCTGACGTTCATGACCCGGCTGCGGGCGGACACCAACAGGCCACTGGTGGTCTGGCAGGTGCCAGTCGGCAACCAGTATTTCCTGACGATGAACAATACGGCCGGCCACTATCAGGACAACCGGGCGGAATACTTCTTGAGCCACACCGCGGCGCTATCGTCGGCCGGGATCCAGGCGGTGCTGTTCGGATCCGGCAACGCAAACCAGACCACCTATACCGATGCCGTGGCCGACGGCGTCACCAACAACAATGGGGTGCCCACCAGCGGGTTTCAGTGCAGTGCGTGCAACACGCATGTCTCGCAGTACGCCGATGACGACGGTGGCTATCTGCGCATCTTCGTCGGGCGCTATTACCAGCCGGCGCCGCCCCCCGCACCGGGCGCCTACCATCCGATGCCGCCAGTCCGGATTCTGGACACGCGCTCCGGGTCGCCACTGGGGGCCGGCCAATCGATCGACGTGCCGATCACCGGGCAGGGCGGCGTGCCCTCGATGGGCGTCACCGCGGTGGTGATGAACGTGACGGTCACGCGCACCACCGCCAGCAGCTACCTGACCGTATATCCGGCCGGCGGGGCTCGGCCGGTTGCCTCCAACCTGAACTGGGTGGCGGGCCAGACGGTGCCCAACCTGGTGGAAGTCTCGGTGGGCACCGGGGGGCAGGTCACCGCTTACAACCTGGCCGGCAGCGTGGACGTCATCTTCGACGTGGCCGGCTACGTATCGACCACAGCGGCCGGTCCGGACGGGCTCTTCAATGCCCTGGTGCCGGCCCGCATCCTGGATACTCGCACCGGCACACCGGTGGGATCCGGCCAGACCCTCGACGTCCAGGTGACGGGGCAGGGCCTGGTGCCCGGCACCGGCGTGTCGGCGGTGGTCCTCAACGTGACCGTGACCAATCCCTCGGCCGCCGGCTACCTGACCGTCTTCCCGAGTGGGACCACCCGGCCGGTCGCCTCCAACCTCAACTTCGTGGCCGGCCAGACGGTGCCCAACCGGGTGATCGTCAAGGCCGGCGTCAACGGCAAGGTGAGCATCTTCAATTTCCAGGGGAGCGCGGACGTGGTGGCGGACGTCGGCGGATGGTTTGTCGATGCGGCCACCAACCCGAGCGCGACCGGGGTCGCCTTCAACGGTCTGACCCCCAAGCGCATCCTGGACACCCGGCCGCCGGGGAAAGGTCCCGTCGGGCCCGGCGGCACCATTACGGTGCAGGTCGCCGCAATGGGGGGTGTCCCGGCCATGACCTCCGCCGCGCCCCCGACGGCGGTGGTGTTGAACGTGACCGTCACGGACACCACAACGGCCAGCTACCTGACGGTGTGGCCGGACGGCACCGGGCGGCCGACGGCCTCGGACCTGAACTGGATGGCCGGCCAGACGGTGCCCAACCTGGTGGTGGTCAAACTGGGTGCCAACGGGATGGTCGACGTCTATAACCTGGCGGGATCCACCGATGTCGTGATCGATGTCGTGGGCTGGTACAGCTAGCCTTTCGGTTTCCTCCCCATGCGGGGCGGGACAGGGAGGGGTCTCGGCTAACGCCGCAAGAGACGGCTTGCGCCTCGCGGTTCCTGCCTTCTTGCGGGCTGGGTCAGCATTTTCGGTTCCCTCCCCCTTGCGGGGAGGGACAGGGAGGGGGTCTCGGCTAACGCCCTACGGATGACTTCCACTACACCGTCAGTCTGCTGCAGAACGTCGTTATCCCAGAACCTCAACACCTTGAAGCCGCGCAATGCCAACCAGGCGGTGCGCCGGCCATCTCGTTCACAGGCTTGTGCATGTTGGCCACCGTCAACCTCGACTACGAGCCGCGCCCTCAAGCAAACCAAGTCAGCGACGTAGGGACCCATCGGAAGTTGGCGGCGGAATCGATAGCCGTCGATCTGCTCGCAGCGCAGTCGCATCCAGAGCTTGAGCTCGGCGTCGGTCATTTCACTCCGCAGTCGGCGGGCTCGTCGAATGTCGCGGTGCGAGGCAGAGTGCCTCTCCGGTAGCTGGAACGAGACCCCCTCCCCGCCCTGCCCACGCGGGAAATCCCGCGACCCTCACAGCAGTGGCTCCCCGCAAGGGGGAGGGAGTCTTCACGAAGGATGCGTTCCGAGACCCTCTGCCCGCCCTCCCCGCAAGGGGGAGGGAGACATTCAGGTTGTTGATAGTGGCTTGGTTTGTTGATGAGATAGTCAGCAAGTAAAATGTCTCGTCGTGCCCAGGGTGCTTCTGGGGTTGCTCATCGCCGGGATGCTGTCTCTGGGCCAGCCGGTCCCGACCGTCGTGGCCGCCGGCTCCGGTTCCGATCCCAGCATCGGTCCGCACGCGCGCGATGAAGCGCGCCACGCGCAGGACGTGATGCGTCTCACGCCGGCTCGTTCAGCTGTCCTACCACGGAGCGCTCCAAACGCCCGCGATGTGGCCGGGCGGCCGATGGCGTTGAGCGCGTCCGGCGGCGTGACGCGCGAGGTGTTCGGCTTCGCCCCCTACTGGGCGCTGTCGGGCAACGCCAACTGGAGCTACAACCTGCTGACCACGGTGGCCTACTTCGGCCTCGACATCAACGCCGACGGGAGCATCAGCACCATCACCAACTCCTGGACCGGCTGGAACAGCCAGGACCTGGTAGACACGATCAACCGCGCTCATGCGGCCGGTGACCGGGTGGTGGTCGTGATCAAGGCCTTCGGGGACGCGAATATCTACCCGATCATTACCACGCCCAGCGCCACCCAGACAGCGATCACCAACACCATCAATGCCATCGCCTCCAAGAACCTGGATGGGGTCAACGTGGATTTCGAAGGCAACGAGAATCCCGCCTATCCGAACATGCAGAGCGGCTTCACCAACTTCATGACTCAGCTATCGGCCCAAGTCCACCAGCGCTGGCCCTCGGCGATGGTCTCCGTTGATACCTACACCGGCTCCGCCAGCTGGGATAGCGGCGTGTTCAGGATCGATGCCCTGGCGCCGGTGGTGGATGCGTTCTTCGTGATGGCCTACGACATGTCCTTCGGCAACATGTCCGGCCAGGCGGGCCCCAATGCCCCGCTCAATGGTTGGACGTACAACGACACGACCGCCGTGCAGCAGTACCTGACCAAGGCACCGGCGTCCAAGATCATCCTGGGCGTGCCCTACTACGGCTACAAGTGGTCCACCACCACCAACCAACCGTACGGAAGCGCGGTTCCCGGGACGCCGGCCACCGCCGACACCTACGACGGCGTGCTCAGCGACTTCGCCTGCGGGCCGCAGCAGCTGACCAAGGCGTTTGACGCCACGGCGCAGTCGCCGTGGGCCAACTGGTGGAGCCCGCCAGCCAACGATCCCTGCGACGGCAACCACGGCACCTGGCGCGAGCTGTACTACGAGGACGCGACCTCCCTGGGGCTGAAGTACGACCTGGTCAACACCAGCAACCTGCGCGGCACCGGGATGTGGGCGCTGGGCTACGACGGGACCTCGCAAGACCTCTGGAAGGAGCTGGCCATCAAGTTCGGGTCGCCGTGGCCGGGGCAATACCATGCGCTGCCGCCCAGCCGGATCCTCGACACCCGGATCAACGGTGGGC
>DASQAY010000073.1:0-2507 GCA_035635515.1 Candidatus Eiseniibacteriota bacterium
GGTGAAGGCATAGAGCCCGTGGCGGGGCACGTCGTGGTGGCTGATGATCCAGTTGCCGGTGGGCAGGTGCCACCAGAAATCAGGATCCGTAACCGGCTGAATGGCGGCGATCAGCATCGTCAGGAAGATGGCGATGGTGAAGAAGTGGGGGAGGTCGAGCCAGCGCACGGCCCGGTTCAGCGGGCCTGGCTCGAGTGGAAGCGGGGCGGCGGAACGGGCCAGGCTTGCCAATTTAACAGGGGTGTAACGACGCTGCCGGAAGCGCCTTGCAGGCCGCCGGCCAACCTCGTCTCGCAACTCGCCGTCGCGAGCCACGTTGCACCACCGCCCGCCATGGCCCTAGCGCAACCGAATCGCCTCCCGCGCCCGGCTCCGATGGAGGTCCCACGGCGTCTATTCGGCGGAGCCAGGTGGGGACTGCTGGCACCGCTCCCGCTCTACGCGTTGCTGGCCCTGGCGCTGTTCCGCGGCGCCTGGCAGGCACCGGCAAGCGCCGTCATTGGATATGGACCGGACCCACCCTTCTTTGTCTGGTCACTCGGGTGGTTTCCCTTCGCGCTGACGCACGGGCTCGACCCGCTCGTTAGCACCTACCTTGATTACCCGGCGGGAATCAACCTGATGGGGTCGACGAGCGCACCGCTGCTCGGGCTGGTCTTGGGGCCAGTGACGGCGGGGTGGGGGCCGCTGGTCGCCTACAACCTCGCGATTAGCGCCAGCCTGGCCCTTTCCGCCTGGTGCGCATTCCTGCTCTGTTGCCGGCTGGTGCGGAGTCGCGTGGCCGGCGCCATTGCCGGACTCATTTATGGGTTCTCGCCATTCATGGTCGGCCACTCGCTTGGTCATCCCCACCTGGTCGCGGCGGTTTTTCCGCCGCTGCTTTTCCTCGTCCTCCACGACCTGGTCACGCGCCCCCGGCGGCATCCGCTGAGGACCGGCGCGCTGCTCGGCCTCATCGCGGCCGCGCAGTTCTACCTCAGTGAAGAGGTCCTGGCGATGGAGGCGGTCGCGGTCTTGCTTGCCGTGGCCGTCGGCGCGGCCCTGTTTCCGACGGAGTGGCGTCGCTGTGTCATCGATGCCGTTCGCCCGATGGCCGTTGGGCTCGCGCTTGGCGCAGCGTTGATCGGCCTTCCCCTCGGGGTTCAGTTCTTCGGGGCGCAGCACGTCGTACGAGCTGTCAACCCCGGTGGCTTCTACGTCAGCGATCTACTCGGTTTCATCATCCCGACGCACCTTACGTGGCTGTCGCCGCTGGGGGCGGCGCAGCTCAGCGATCGCTTTACCGGCAACCCGGCCGAGTGGGGTTCGTACGTCGGGGTGCCCCTGCTTGGGCTTTCGGTCTGGGTCTCGGTGCGCGAGTGGCGGCGACCGCTGGTCCGCTTCGTCGCCCTGCTCGGCCTCCTGCTGGCCTTGCTGTCCCTTGGGCCGACCCTGCACCTCGGCGGCATGGTCACGATGATGCCGACGGTCGTCCTGGGGTTCGCCATCCTCCTTGCCCGGCGGCAAATCCGCATGCTGCCCGTCCTACTGGCACTCGTCGGAAGCTGGGTGGCGCTCGCCGTCGCGCCGGTGGTCAGCGATATCCTGCCCGCTCGCCTGATGCTGCTGGTGTTCCTCCTGCTCGCGATCCTGATGGCGGTCTTCATCGACTCAACCCGGTGGAGTATCCCGCGGCAGCGACTCGGCGTCATCGTGGCGACGGCTGCGGCGCTGCTCGCCCTGGTTCCAGCGACCCCGGTTGCCAGCACGCCGTTTGGCGTGCCCGGTTTTTTTCAGGGCACGCTCGAGAGCCGCATCCGGCAGGGGAGCGTGGTGCTGGTCGCGCCTTACGCCTACGCCTGGGACGACGTAGCGATGGTCTGGCAATCGGCCTCGGGCATCTGGTTCCGAATGCCCGAGGGATATGGAACCGTACCGGGCCCGTCCTTGAACGCCCCCTCGACCTCCCTTGGGGACCTGATGATCGACATCGACCGGGGCAGGCCCTACGCCGGCGTGACCGTCGAGACACGTGAGCGGCTGCTGGCCGACCTACGCCGCTGGAAGGTCGAGGCGGTGGTCGTCGGCCCGATGGCGCATCAGGACGACATGGTGCATCTGTTTGTAGATTTGTTGAACCGAGCGCCCGAATCGGTGGGTGGGGTCTACCTCTGGTCGCCGGCTTAGAAGACGAAGGGAATCAGCCGGCGGGTCCGCGCCGCGTAAGCCTCGTACTGTGGGTAAGTGGAGCGGAGGATCCGCTCCTCGAAGTGGGTGCGGACGATCTGGGCGCCGAGGAAGACGGCGAAGAGCAGGACGTCCATCGTGAGTAGGGTCGGTAGCACCAGGCCGACGCCGGCGATGATCTCGCCCAGGTAGATCGGATGGCGAGTCAGCTGATAGGGTCCGCTCGTGATCAGCCCGCGCGCCTCGGGCACGATGCTGAAGCGTTTGCCGAGATAGGTCAGCGAGTAGAGCGCCAGGGTCATGCCGCTGGCGAGGCACAGATCGCTGCCGGCCAGCACCCA
>DASQAY010000074.1:0-7674 GCA_035635515.1 Candidatus Eiseniibacteriota bacterium
GGCCGGCGCCAGGTTGTTCAGGTCGCGCACGACCGCCGGGTCCAGGCGCAGGGCAGTGGCGATCTGGACCAGCGATTGGCCCGGCTCCACCGGCACCATCGATCCGTCAATGGGCGGCAGCGCCAGGACCTCGCCCCTGACCAGTTGGTCACCCGAGACCAGGTGATTCACCTGCAGCACCGTCTCCACCCTCAGGCCGGCCCGGGCCGCGATGGAGCCGATGGTATCGCCAGGCAGAACCGCATACGTGCTCACCGGTCGAAGCTGCTCAGCCCGGGCCGCGCTGGTGTAGGGCTTGAGCATGCCGTCGGCATGCATACCAGCTCGCGCCAATGCGGTGTCCGCCGCCGTGGTGGCCGCGGCGTCCTGCAGTTGATGGTGGACGGCGATGGGCACCAGCCCGCCGAGCAGGATACTGAGGGCAAGCACCCACAGGTGGGCGCCGTAACGGACGATGCCTCCCGCCAAGCCCGTTTTCGAGGACGACAAGGGGGCGCGGGCAGCCGGGGCGCGGTATTTCGCCCTGGACAAGACGGGCGCAGTCTAACAAAGGCGATCTGAGGAGTCAAAGAGACGCCCCTGGAATTTCACGCTGGGTGAAAAACGGGGGATAAGTTAACGGACTTTGCGGTGGGCTCCCTCGACCGACTTCAGGGCGTAATGGTGTTTGGTGATGAGGTGGCGGACCGTGCCGCTCTTGCTGCGGAAGACGACCGATTCCGTTTCGGCCCAGAAATTGTGATAGATGACGCCGTGCAGGAACTCTCCATCCGTGACCCCGGTGGCGGCGAAGGCGACGTCCTCGCCCTTGACCAGGTCCTCGCCGGCGTAGGGCCGATGGAGGTCGTCGAAGCCGACACTCCGGGCCCGCTCTTCGTCGTCCTTTGAGGGCAGCCAGAGGCGACACTGCAGGTCGCCACCCAGGCATTTCAGGGCACAGGCCGCCAGCACGGCTTCCGAGAGCCCGCCGACGCCCATCATGACATCAATCCCAGTGCCATCCAGGGTCGCCATGATGGCGGCCGCGATATCACCGTCGCTCAGCAGGCTGATGCGGGCTCCCACCTGTCGAACCTGTTCCATCATCGGTTCGTGCCGGGGTCGGTCCAGCATCACCACGGTCAGGTCCGAGACCTGGACCTTCTTGGCGAACGCGACCCGCTGCAAGTTGTTCTCGATGGAGTCGGTCACGTCGATGGAACCGCGCGCCTCTGGGCCGACCGCGATCTTCTCGGCATAGAGCCGCACCGGCGTCCGCAGTAAGGACCCCCGCTCCGCGGTGGCGATCACCGAGACCGCATTGGGAAAGCCCTTGGCCACCAGGCTGGTCCCGTCCAGCGGCTTGAGCGCCACATCGCGCCCCTCGCCAGTCCCGTCACCCACTCCGTTGCCCACGGCCAGCGGCCCCACGCCGAGCTCGTCGCCGATGACGATGGTGCCCTGCATATGGACACTGCTGAGGGCCTGGTGCATGGCCGTCGCCGCCGTGCCCTTGATCCCCTCGCGATCCAGGTTCCCCATCCAGCGCCCGGCGGACAACGCGGCTGCCTCTGTCGCGCGCACCAGTTCCAGCCCGATGTTGGCTTCAATCGCTCGCGGCCGGGCGATCCCGCTCGCCGGCGGGGTAGGAGCCTCGCGCCTCACACGGTCCGGTTTTCGGGAGCGGGAGCGGGCGCCCGCTGGACCCCGTCCGCCGCCAGCAGCCCGGCGCGGGCCCCAGCCGCGCGCACGAACTCGCGGAATAACGGATGCGGGCGATTGGGCCGCGACCGGAATTCAGGGTGAAACTGCGACGCCACGAACCAGGGGTGATCTTTCAGTTCGATGATCTCGACCAGCCGGTCGTTGGGCGAGGTGCCGGAGAACACCATCCCCGCCTCCCACATCGCCTCCCGGTAGAGATTGTTGAACTCGAAGCGATGGCGATGGCGCTCGTACACCACCGGCTCGCCATAGGCGAGGGCGGCCTTGGTGCCGGGCTGCAGCTTGCATGGGTACAGCCCCAGCCGCATGGTCCCGCCCTTGTCGGCCACATCCCGTTGCTCGGGCAACAGGTCGATCACCGGGTGGCTGGTGAAGGCATTGAATTCGGTGCTGTTGGCATCGGGCGCGCCCAGGGCATCGCGGGCGAATTCGATCACGGCGCACTGCAGGCCCAGACAGAGGCCAAGATACGGGACCTGCTGGGTCCGGGCGAAGCGGGCCGCTACGATCTTGCCCTCGATTCCCCGATGTCCGAAGCCGCCGGGCACCACGATCCCGTCCACCTGCTCCAGCGCCCGCAGGTCTCCCGACTCCAGCGCTTCCGAGGCCACCCAGCGGATATCGATCCGGACGTTGTGATGGATGCCGGCGTGGCGCAGGGCTTCGGTGACGCTGATGTAGGCATCCGGCGCGGGTAGGTATTTGCCGACCACGCCGATCTTCAGGGCCGCGCTCGGATTCTGGATCCGCCGCACCATGTCCTGCCAGCCACTGAGGTCGGGCGGCTGACCGTTCAGGTCCATGGCCTCGGCGATGAAGGTGCCCAGCCCGGCCTCTTCCAGCATCAGCGGGACCTCGTAGATGGACGCGACGTCCGGCAGGGAGATGACTGCTCGCTTGTCGACGTCACAGAAGAGTGCGATCTTCTCCTTGAGCGACTGGTTCACCGGCCGCTCAGAGCGGCACACGATGGCATCCGGTTGGATGCCGATGCTGCGCAGGGCCGCCACGCTGTGCTGGGTGGGCTTGCTCTTGAATTCCTCCGAAGCCTCCACGAAGGGGACCAGCGTCACATGCACGTAGAACACGTTGCGGCGCCCCAGGTCATTCTTCAGCTCGCGGATCGCTTCCAGGAAGGGCAGCCCCTCGATGTCGCCGACCGTGCCGCCCACCTCCACGATCACCACCTCGGGGTTGTCGGCCCAGGTGACCCGAGTGATCCGCTCCTTGATCTCGTTGGTCACGTGCGGGATCACCTGGACGGTCCCGCCTAGGTAATCGCCCCGCCGTTCTTTGGCAATCACCTCGGCATAGATCTTGCCGGTGGTCACGTTGCTGGCCTTGGTCAGGTTGGCATCGATGAACCGCTCGTAATGGCCCAGGTCCAGGTCGGTCTCGGCGCCATCGTCGGTGACGAAGACCTCCCCATGTTGGTAGGGGGACATGGTGCCGGCGTCGATGTTGATGTAGGGGTCGAGCTTTTGGAGGGAGACGCTCAGGTGGCGGGCCTTCAGGATGGTCCCGATGGACGCCGCAGTAATCCCCTTGCCAATGGAGGAAACGACCCCGCCGGTTACGAAGACGTACTTCGGCACCGGACCACTATCTTAACCCAAAAACACGGCGTTGAAGAGGGTCCACGAACAGCAAACCCACTTGCTGGTGCCGTCGGCAGACTGTGGTCGACGAATAGCAGACCCACTTGCTGGTGCCGTCGGCAGACTGTGGCATATTTTGCAGAACGTGTATCCCTACGGACTCATCGGCAACTGCGAAACGGCGGCGTTGGTGTCGACCGGCGGGAGCATCGACTGGTTCTGCTACCCGCGCTTCGACTCGCCCTCCATCTTTGCGGCGCTGCTCGACCGGGAACGGGGCGGCTCCTTCGGCCTGGCCCCGGCCAATCCCATGCCGCCGGGCGAGCAAGCCTATCTGCCGGATACCAACATCCTGACCACCACCTTCCACCGGCCCGAGGCGACCCTGGTGGTCACCGACTTCATGCCCTGCTTCCTGGAGGGCGACCGCTTCGTGGCGCTGCGCCGGATCTGTCGAAGCGTGGAGGCCCGTCAAGGGCCGGTCGAGGTCGACTGCGTACTCGACATCGCCCCGGACTACGCGCGGGCGCGGGGCAGCTTCACCGACCGGGACGGCCTGGTGCTGGCGTCGGGCGGCTCCCAGGAAGTGATCCTCTCCTCCACCCTGCCCCTGCGCGGCACCATCACCGAGGCCGGCGGTCGGCCCCGCTATATGCTTCGGTTCCGGCTGGAACCGGGCCAGCGAGCCTGGTTCACCCTCGGCTATGGCGAGCGCTACTTTGCCCTGGGGCGCCAGTTCCCGAGCAGCAGCGATGCCACCGGCCTGCTGGCCCGAACCGCGGAGTACTGGACCAACTGGATCGCCCAGTGCCGCTATGACGGCCCACTGCAGGACGCCGTCCGCCGGTCGGCGCTGGTGATCAAGCTGTTGACCTACGCGCCGACCGGGGCCCTGACGGCAGCGCCCACCACGTCCTTGCCCGAGGATCCGGGCGGCACCCGGAACTGGGATTACCGCTACTGCTGGTTGCGGGATGCCTCCTACACGGTCGCGGCCCTGTTCCGGGCCGGCTTCTCCCAGGAGGCGGTCGACTTCATCAACTGGATCCGCGACCGCGCCTACCAGCACGACTTCGCCATGCAGATCGTGTACCGCGTCGACGGCGACCCCCAGCTGCCGGAGCAATACCTCGATCACCTGAGCGGGTACGGCGGCGCCAAACCGATTCGCATCGGCAACCGGGCGGCCGGCCAGAAGCAGCTGGACGTGTTCGGCGCCGTCATCGACTGCATGGCGATCTACCAGGCGAAAGGGGGCTTCATCTCGGCCAAGCTGTGGCGCGTGATCGAGCGCTTCGCCGACGAGATCTGGGCCCTGAGTCGGGAGCCCGACAATGGCATCTGGGAGTTCCAGGGCGAGCGGAAGCACCACACCCACTCCAAGCTGTGGTGCTGGGTGGGGCTGGACCGAGCCATCCGGCTGGCCCGCGGCACCGGCTACCTGGACAAGGTTCCCGAGTGGGAGCGCCATGCCCAGGCCTTGCGCGAGGAAATCGAGACCCGGGCCTGGAATCCCCGCCTGGGGGCGTTCACCCAGGCCTACGACGATGACTGCCTCGATGCGGCGGTCTTGCAGATGCCGGTGTTGGGCTTCCTGCCGGCCGATGATCCGCGGATGCGCTCGACCCTCGAGGTCCTCAGCCAGCGGCTGGTCAACGGCGCATATGTCCGCCGCTACGACTGCCGGGACGACCAGGGCTACCTGAGCGCCGCCTTTCTGCTGTGCAGCTTCTGGTACGTAGACGGGTTGATCGGACTCAACCGCCTGGATGACGCGGAGCGCCAGCTCCAGAGCCTGATCGACCTGGGCAATCCCGTCGGCCTGCTGGCGGAGGGCGCCGACCCCATCACCGGGGTGGCCCGGGGCAACTTCCCCCAGGCGTATAGCCACCTGGCCCTGATCGACAGCGCGATCCGGCTGGAGCGAGCCCGCACTGCTATTGCGGCCGAGAAGGCGGCGACCTAGGGGTCAGTCGACCGCGGCCGTGGTTGCGGCGGTAGCCGCGCCGCGAGCTTCGAGCAGGATCAGCTTGGGCTCATCCAGCGGCGGGGTGCTCGTCAGTGACAGCTTGGCCAGCGGGGTCAGGTCGGTGACGCCCATTTCCTTGGCAAACTTGTCCACCGGTTCCAGCTCCTGGGCGAGCAGCGTCAGTCCGGGGAGTTTGTAGGAGATCGGCACCACGTACTTGGGTTCGATCTGGTTCACGATTTCGGTGGCCTGCGCCGAGTTCAGGTGGCTGCCCCCGCCCACCGGCACGAACAGGATGTCGACCTTGCTGCCGATGGCCTCCAGCTGCGCCTCGTTGAGCTCATGCCCCAGGTGTCCGAGGTGGCACACCGTGAGCTCGTCGATGTCGACCACGTAGACGAAGTTCTTGCCCAGCTGCGCGCCCTTTTTGGCATCGTGGTACGTCTGGATCCCCTTCATGGCCACGCCCTTGATCTCGAACTCACCGGCCCCCGTCACCTGGTGAAAGTCGCTCCCCAGCCCCTGGAAGCTGAAGTGGGTCGGGTCGTCGTGGGTCTTGATCACGATCTGCACGGTGAGCCGCACCGGCGCCAGGCCCATTTTGGGCTCATAGGGATCGATCAACACCGAGGCGTCGCGGCCACGCAGCCGCACCGAGTTCAATCCGAAGTACGTGACTTCCATCTCGATGTACTTTACTTACTCGACTGTGATTGCGCGCTTGATGCGCCTACGCGGCGCGCGGAAGTCCTCGGCCCTTGGTTCGGGCCTCGGACTTCGGGCCGCGGCTGGCCCGACCCAGAACGCGCGAGTGAGTGAACCTTTTCTCATGGGAGACAGGCGCGTACTGTCTTATCCATCGCAGACCGGGCCAGCCTTGGAGCGGACGCCCTGACTGGCGTCCGCTACATGCGCTCCGGCGCGGCCACGCCCATCAGGTCGAGCGCATTGGCGAGGGTGACCCGGGCGGCCTCGCTCAGCCGCAGGCGGGCGGCGCTCACCGGCTGGTCGTCGATGACGACCCGCACGTTCTTGTAGAAGACGTGGATCCTGGCCGCCAGCTCGTTGGCGTAGAAGGCGAGCCGGTGGGGCTCCAGCGATTCGGCCGCTTCCCGCACCACATCCGGCCAGCGCACGATGGCCCGCAACAGATCCAGCTCCCACTCGGTGCCCAGCCGCTCGAAGGCGGGCGCCGCCTGCACCGCTGCTCCGAACTTTCGGACATTGCTGAGGCGGGCATGCGCGTACTGCGCGTAAAACACCGGGTTCTCGTTGGATTGCTGCTTGGCCAGGTCCACGTCGAACTCCATGTGCGCGTCTGACGAGCGCAGCAGGAAGAAGTAGCGCACGGCGTCGGGACCGACCTCGTCGAGCATCTCCTCCAGGGTGATGCCCACCCCCGATCGCCGCGACATGCGCACGATTTCCGTACCGCGCCTCACCGAGACCAGCTGCACCAGGATCACCGTTAGCCGGGCCGGGTCGATGCCCAGCACCTCCAACGCCTGCTTGAGTCGGTTGACCTGCCCCTGATGATCGGCTCCCCAGACGTCGACCACCCGCTGGTACCCGCGCTTCTCCAGCTTGTCGCGGTGATAGAAGATGTCAGCCGCGAAGTAGGTCGGCTCTCCGGTGCGCTTGTAGAGCACCTCGTCCTTGTCCCCACCGGTGACAAACCACACCGCCCCGTCCCGCTCCACCACCCGCCCCAGGCTGCGCAGCCTGGCCATCGTGTCCTGGTCCCATCCGTGATAGAGCGACCGTTCCGAGAACCAGGCGTGATGGGCAATCCGCAGGCGGTCGAGGTCACGGCGAATCGACTCCAGGTTGGCCGCAATCCCGAACTCGGCCAGCGCCTCCACCGTGGCGTTCTTCTCTAGCCTGGCAGCGGCGGCGCGGGCAATCTCCTCCACGTAGGCGCCCCGGTAGCCGCCCTCGGGCGCCGGCTGGCCGCGGATGGCCGCCTGGATCGATTCGCCAAAGAGGCGCACCTGGTTGCCGGCATCGTTGACGTAGTACTCGCGCGATACTCGGAAGCCGGCCTTGGACAGCAGTCCCGCCAACGCATCGCCGACCACCGCACCCCGGCCGTGGGCGACATGCAGCGGTCCGGTCGGATTGGCCGAAACGAACTCGACATTGACGCGCGCGCCGCCGCCGATCGCCGAATCTCCGAAGGCGGTGCCGGCGCGCAGGATGGCGCGGAGCTGCGCGTGCCAAACCTCGGGGGCCAGCCTGATATTGATGAACCCCGGTTTTGCGGCCGCGACCGTAAACCCGGAGCCGCGGTAGTCGCCAGTCGCGAGTTCGCGCCCCGCAAGAGCGGCGCCGATCCGCTCGGCAAGCGCCATCGGGTGCTCTTTGACGGTGCCGGCTAGCACCATTGCCGCGTTGGTCGCGAGG
>DASQAY010000075.1:0-8140 GCA_035635515.1 Candidatus Eiseniibacteriota bacterium
CCGCGCAGGTCTTCGGCCAGCGACAGCTGGGTCGCCTCAACCGAGCCAGTGACCGCGGTCAACTGCGCCGAGCCGGCTGCCTCGGTCTGGGTCACCGCCATCAGGGCCGCCACCAGCCCCGGTACGACCCGGATCGCTGCGGGAAATCGAATCGGATCCCTCCTTTATACGGGAGTGTACGCTGACGCGCTGCACCCTCCCCTACGCCTCCCTCGAGGGAGGGGAATGCGAGTGCGCGCTCTCCGTCGCCGGAGGGGGACGGAGAAGATGCCGAGGGCTATGCCAGGCCGGCTTCGAAGGTGGTCGCCATGTCCCCCAGCGCGCGCACGGCCCAGTTGGGTCGTTCGGTCATCGAGAACAGGCTGAGGCGGGCCTCGGCCAGGTGCTCGGAAGCCTGGCGGCGGCAGTAGGCGTGGGCATTGGCCTGGGCCAGGACGGTGCGCGCCACCTCCATCTCGGACGGCGTGAAGCTGGCCCGCGTTAGCAGCACGCGCAGCCGGCGCCGGCCGGCGGCGGGGCCGGCCTTCAGGGCGACCAGCGTGGGCAGCGTCTTCTTGCCGTTGCGCAGGTCGCTGCCTTCGGGCTTACCGGTCTGGGCCGATGAGCCCCAGATGCCCTGGATGTCATCGATGATTTGAAAAGCCATCCCCAGATGGCGACCGAAGTCGGCGGCGCGTTGGGAGGCGGCCTCGCCGGCTCCCGCGGCCAGCGCCCCCAGGCGGGCGGCGCAGGCGAACAGGCCGGCGGTTTTCAGCTCGATCATTTGCAGATATTCGTCGACTGAGACATCGACGCGCTGTTCGAACTCCAGGTCCATGACCTGGCCCCGGCACAGCTGCAGCGTGGCTTCCGACACCACCCGCAGGGCGGGCGCCAGCCGCTCCAGGTGGCGGGGCGGCATGAGCTCGGCGATGGCTTTGGGAACCAGGGCCTGCAGGGCGGCGCCGGCGTTGATGGCCTGCGGCGCGCCCCACACTTTCCAGACGGCAGCCCGCCCTCGCCGGAGTTCGTCGCCGTCCTGGATGTCGTCGAAGACCAGGGAGAAGTTGTGGGCCAGCTCGACGGCGACCGCCGCCCAGATGGCGTCGGCGTAGCGACGGCCGAAGGCCTCGCAGGTGAGGAGCGCGAGGTTGGCCCGAACGCGCTTCCCCGGACGGGCCCCCGCCCCGCGCAGCCCCAGGTGGTACTGCACCATCTCGGTGAGCAACGAGGACTCCGTGGACCCGACGATTTGGGAGAACCGGCTCAGCTCCCGGTCGAGGGCGCCGTTCATGGCCTCCAGCCGGGCGGAGCGGCTGGCAAAGGGCTTGCCCGTGTCGCCCGCCGAGCCGGCGAGCCGTCTGCTGGGCGGCCCAGCCCTCATCGCGACTCGATCAGCCGGTCCAGGGTCAGGGCGTCCAGAGAACCGGCGCCCGAGCAGAACATGGCGACCCGCAGCTGCCAGCCGAAGCCATCCAGCAAGCGGCGCGCTGGTTCCTCACCCTGGGCGGCGGCCGCCAGCACGGCGTGGGCAAAGCCCGTCAGGCGGGCGCCCAGCGCCAGCGCCTTGGCGGCGTCGAGGCCGTTCTTGAGGCCGCCACTGGCGATGATGGGGGTCGCCGGCGCGGCCGCCTTGGCCTGCAGGATCGCCTCCGCGGTGGGGATGCCCCACTCGGAAAACGCCAGCGCCAGCTCGACCTCGTCGGCGCTGTCCCGGCGGAACGCTTCCACCCGGGCAAAGCTGGTCCCCCCGGCCCCCGCCACATCGATGGCGCCCACCCCGGCCTCGGCCAGCTGCCGCGCGATGGGGCCGGAGATGCCGCTGCCGACCTCCTTGACGATGACGGGCACCGGCAGGGCGCGGGCGATCAGCCCGATCTTCTCCAGGAGCCCCCGAAAGTTGTGATCGCCTTCCTTCTGCAATGCCTCTTGGAGCGGGTTCAGGTGCAGGACCAGCGCATCGGCGCCGATCATCTCCACCGCCTCCAGGCACTGGTCGATCCCGACGCCGTAGTTGAGCTGCACGGCGCCCAGGTTGGCCAGCAGCAGGATGTCGGGGGCGACGCTGCGCACCTGGTAGGTGGACCGCAGGTCCTTGTGGGTCAGCCCCGCCCGTTGGGACCCGACCCCGAAAGCCAGGCCCATGGTCTGGGCGACCAGCGCCAGCCGGCGGTTGATGTCCCCGGCGGCGTGGGCGCCGCCGGTCATGCTGGAGAGCAGGAAGGGCAGCCGCAGGCGGCGGCCCAGGAAGGTGGTGGCGGTATCGATCGTGTCCAGATCGAGCTCCGGAAGGGCCTGGTGGACAAAGCTCCACCGCTCGAAGCCGGCGCTCCGGGTGGACTGCACCGACTCCTCCAAGGACAGGCGCAGGTGTT
The DNA here is from genome assembly GCA_035635515.1 of Candidatus Eiseniibacteriota bacterium. GTDB lineage: Bacteria > Chloroflexota > Dormibacteria > CF-121 > CF-121 > CF-121. Next base: position 2,355 of record DASQAY010000075.1, read on the forward strand.
GTAGCTTGCGCTCCGAAATCCGCGACACGGGCTTGCCGGTAGCGTCCTGCATCATGCGGCGCCTTGCTCCGCGGCGACCGCATGGTCATGCTGCTCGTCCTCGGGCGGCCGCTTGCGCATCATCTGGATGAAGTAATCAACGATGATCGGGTCGAATTGTGTGCCCTTGCCGGCGTCCAGCTGGGCCAGGGCGAACTCCTGGGTGCGCTTCTGGCGGTAGGGCCGCGTAGAGGTCATGGCGTGGTAGGCGTCACAGACTGACACGATGCGGGCGTGCAGCGGTATGTTCTGGCCGGCCAGCCCATCGGGGTAGCCGCTTCCGTCGTACCACTCATGGTGGTGGAGGACGACGTTCAGGATCTGGCGGAACGCCTTGATGGGCTGCAGAATGCGCGCTCCCAGCACCGGGTGCATGCGCATGACGAGCTTTTCGTCCTCGTCCAGCTTGCCTTCCTTGAGCAGCACCTTGTCCACCACGCCGATCTTGCCTACGTCGTGCAGGATGGCCGCCAGGCGGAGCTGGTTACGGTGCGCGGGGGACAGCTGCAGCATCTCGGCCAGGTCCTCCGCCAGCTGGGCGACGTACTGGGAGTGACCGCTGGTGTACGGGTCCTTGGCGTCGATGCTGGCGGCCAGCGCGTTGAGCGCCTCCAGCGCCCCTTCGCTGTTCGGCGAGAGGGTGCCCTCGGCCAGTTCTTCCAGGTGCTTTGAGTTGGCGAGCTGCCCCAACCGTTTCTCGAGGGTGGCGACCATGCCGGGCCCCACGGTGTCCGCGGTGCTGAGCTGGGCGACGACCTCGGACAGCACCGAGTCCAGGGCGGCCACACTTTCCAGCTCGCTGGCCCCGCAGATGCAGTTGCGGCCGCGCTTCTTGGCCATGTACATCGCCAGGTCGGCCCGGTTCAGCAATTCGTCCCGGGTCCTGGCATCCACCGGATAGGTGGCCCAGCCGACGCTGGCCGTTAGCGGCGCGAAGATGGTCTTGGGGTTGTACATGAACACTTTGGAGAGCGTGTCGCAGATCTCCTGCGCCCGGATCGGCGCGGTTTGCAGGTCGACACCCGGCAGGATGGCCACGAACTCTTCACCGCCGTATCGGGTGACGACGTCCTCCCGCCGCATGGTGGAGGAGATGGTCCGCGCGGCGGCCTTCAGCGCGACGTCGCCGGCGGCGTGGCCGAAGCTGTCGTTGTATACCTTGAACCGGTCCAGGTCGACCATCATCACCGTGATCGACCCACCTTTCTCGCGCACCTTCTCCATCTCCTCATCGAGGCGGGTGTGGAAGTAGCGGTGGTTGGGCAACCCGGTGACGGAGTCCGTCACCGACAGCCGCTGGGCCTGATCCAACGTGTGGGCGTTGCGCATGGCGATGCCGGCCCGCTCGGCGAACGTGAGCAGGAGTTCCTGCTCGGTGTCCCGGAGCGGGAGCTCGCGCCCGGCGAAGCCCATCACCAGGTCCGCAATGGCGCGCGCGCCATGGAACACCGGGACCCGCACCCAGATGCCCGCCGGCAGCGCCTTGTGCTCCACGGTCATGAACACGTTCGGGTCCGCGACCGGGATCACTTGCTCGCCCGACACCGGGTTCAGGCTGAGGCGGGCCGCTGAGAGATCGGTCCCGGCGTGGGCCTGGGCCACCTCGGGGCTCCAATCGATGAAGAGCTTGGGCGCCACGGTGTCGCCGTCGGTCCCCAGCAGAGACGGCATCTGCACCTGGAGCAGCACCACGTCCGCCTGCAGCAGGGCTCGGCCCTTCTCGGCCGCCAGCTGGCAGGTCTGTTCGAACTCAAGGTCGCGGTTCAGCTCCACGGTAACCTGGGAGAGGGCGGCGTGGGCGCGCTCCAGCTCTTCCTGCAGGGCCTGCTCGGCCTTGCGGGCGCGGTCGCCCAGGAAGGCACTGAAGAAGCCGGTGAGCCCCACGAAGCCCATCTGGATGACGACGTTGGTGAACCCCGCCACCGGGTCGGCTAGTCCACCCGAACGGAAGTTGACGTAGTAGACCACCGCCAGATAGCTGACGGTGGTGGTGGTCACGGCCATGATGGTCGCCAATCCGCCGAACCGCACGGCGACCATAGCCACCACCAGGAAGTAGGCCAGGGAGAAGGGGGAGGTGATACCACCGCTGATCGCTACCCCGGCGGTGCAGATCAAGACGTCGCCGACCGATGAGATATAGCCGGCGTTCAACCAGCGGGGCCCGCGGGGCACCAGCAGCTGCAACGCCAGGTTGTAGGCGGCGGTGAACACCACCAGCGCCATCAGCGGGATGGTCTCGTTCCCCAGGCGGAGGAAGGGCAGTGCCCCGGTCGCGACGATGATGGCCAGCCAGCGAATGAAGACGACGCGACGCTCCATCTCGACGGCGGCCTGGGCAGCCGTGGAGGACTTGGCTGGGGCTCCGCGCTTGGAGAACGTCAGCTTGAAGGCGCCGCTCATTCCGGCTCCTTAGCCCGCCTTCTCCTGGAGCATCCAGGTCTGGTCGCGCAGCGCCGAACCCGACCCATGGGTGGCGAGGGAGTCATAAAAGTCGATGGCGGCGTGGGTGCTGGATACCAGGCGGCGGAGGAAGTCCTGCGTCGGACCGGTGCGGCGCTCCCTGGCCACGCCGCGTTCCAGGAGCTCCAGCTCCCGCTCCATCACCAGCCGGGCGTCCTTCCGCGGGTTGCCCTGGGAGGCGCCGTTCAAGGCTCCGGCGGCCAGGTCCAGGGAATTGAACCGGCCGTGGGCGTGCTCGTGCTCGTAGCTGTGCAGGTCGTTAGCGATGCGCACCACCCGCGAGGCCTGGCAGATGTGACCGAAGAGCCGGTTCTTGAGCTCCTGGGGCACGTCCTGGTAGGCGAAGGCGAGGATGCTCACCTGGACGATGGGGAGCGCGATGGTATAGAGGCCGTTGGCCAGGTAGGCATCGAGGCTGACCTGCTCCTGGTGCTTCACCCAGTGGTTTTCCTGGAGCAGCGTGAAGATGAACTTCTCCCAGACCAGGCGGCGCATCGGAGTCCACTCTTCGGAGACCTCGTCCTCCGCGAACTGTTCCTCCATCTTTCGGGCGACATTGGCGTGGGCCACCGGCATCTGGCTGAGGTCGCGGTTGTGCCAGATGAGGAAGAGCTGGCCGACGCGGCGGTAGTCCACCATGTCCAGCTCGGGATGCTCTTCCTCGATGTAGTCGTCGATGTACTGGGCGTAGGCAATCGTTCGGACCAGGGCCAGGGCCTGGTCGAAGCTGGCCGAGGGATGCAGCACCAGGGACAGCGCGCAGGCTTCGGCCAGGCGCCAGCCCCGCCGCTCATCGTCCTCGAGGTGCTGGATGATCTTGGCTTCGTCCGTAAAGCGGAGCAGCGCGTCCTTCAGCTTGGTGATGCGGCGATCAAACATGCGAGTTCGCCCCCTTCAGGAGAGTCCGAGCGGACAAGATGGCCGATTCAACGATGTGGACCGGGGTGTACAGGCCCTTACCCACCCAGAGCGGGATAAACGGCTCGCCGGCCGTCTCCGCGAGGAAGGTCTCCGCCGCGCCCAGGTTCACTCGCAGCTCCTCGCGCTGCGCCGCTGGCACCGCCAGCCACGCCTGCACGGCGTAGGCGGTCTCTTCCGCGGTTCCCTGCTCAAACCAACCCCATGACCCGTCCGAGCGCTGCGTTTCGGCGAGCCACCGCAGGGCCGGGAGGCAGAGGTCGGGTGCCGACGCGGTAAGCGCGAAGACGACGCGGGCCGTGGCATAGAAGGGGGAACTATGCCACTTGTCAACCCAGTGTGCGCCGTCTACGCGCTGATCGCGCAGGAACCGAACCACCTTTTGCTCCATGCTGGCGCGGGTGGGGAACGATTGGCAGGCGGCGAGCGCCTCCAGCACGTGCGCATTCACGGTTGGAGAGGGCTCGCGTTCCAGGGGGAAGGTGTGGAAATACTCGATGCCTTCGAACGACCGCAGCGGCCCGGCGACCGGGGACTGCCCGTAGCGCTGCAGCACGGTGAGCGTCATGGCGGTGTCGTCGGCGTCCGGACGCAGTCCCGTCCGGGAGCACCCCACGCCGTCGTCGGTGAGGCTGGATGCCAGGTAGCGGAGGTGCCGGTCCGCGTCGGGAACGACGATCCCGGCACGAGCCAGGTTGTAGAGCACCCAGGCCCGTTCGAACACCTCAAACGGCGTCACGTCGGGGACACCGCCCTCGGCGTCGACGACGCTATCCAGGTAGGCCCAGGCCGCTGGGGCGGCGCCGCCCCGCTCCAGGAAGTACGCCGTCGCGGACGGTGAGTTCCCGAATGATCCGTTCTCGGAGAGCTGGGCGACGGCTGCGTCGACGTCGAGCCGGCTCCCCAGGTACTCCAGCGAATGGAGCAGCAGGGTGGGCATCTTGTAGATCAGGGTGGGCGGGATGTGGCCGAGCTTGGCCTCGCGCTGGGCTGCCACCCCGGCGAACCGGTCGAAGGGCAGCGGCAATTGGCGGGCGCGGCCATCGTCCATCAGCGTGGGAAGGATTTGCTCGAACCCGACCGGCGTCAGCCCCGTCTGCCAGTCAGCCGTTTTCTCCCAGAGATAGGTCAGCGCGGCCAGCCGAGCGCGGTGCGCGCTGTCCGCGTGCTCGCCAGGCGGCAGCGAGGCCAGGGCCAGGACCGCACTGACCGTGGAAAGCACCCGCTCTTTGGGGATCGGGAGGGTGGTGCCGTAGCTGCCATCAGCGTTTTGGGCCCGCAGCAGCCAGCGGAGCGTCGCGGGATAGGCGAGGGCGTCGGGCGCGCCGGGCTGGCGAAGCCGGGCCAGGAAGGCCGTATCGTAGGCCACCGCGGACATGGTCCCGGTGCCCAGCGTGCGGAGGAGCTTGGCGGCCTCCGCCGGTGGCGACGGCGCCGTCTCGGGCGCCGCCGAGGGGTAGCCCGTCTGCCGAATCGCGTTCAGGTCCGTGTGTGGCCCCCTTGTGCGGGCACATCCCGGGTGCCCAAGCGGAGCCTAGGGGCGGGCCCTTGCGACGAACGTTGCGGGATCCGGCGTCGGGTGACAGATCCTCACGCGCGGTCACGCTTCCGTCACAACCTTCGGGCCCGCCCGCGGCGCGGCAAGGGGCCGCGGCAGCGGCCGTTTGCTCTTGTGCAACGTCGCGTTGTTTTCATTGGGGGACGAGTCCACCTTGGTGCTGCGACCGCCGGCGCTGACCCGATTCCATTACCCACTCGACCGGCAGGCGTGGCGCATGCTGGCCGTCCATTCCGCCTACACCGCCGCCAACCTGTTGGCCGCCACCTTCCTGTCCATCTTCATCTGGCGGGCGCACCACGACCTGGGCCAGGTCTGCCTCTTCAATGCGATGTACGCGCTGGCCGTCCCGATCGCGTTCCTGACCAACGGCTGGCTGTTCCGGCAGGGCGACGCCGGAACTTCGATCCGCCGCGGTCTCCTGACGCTGACCTTTCTCTATGTCCTGGTGCTGTTCCTGGGCAACGCCAGCGCCGGCGCGCTGCTCCTGCTGGGACTGATGCGTGGCCTGGGTGAGGGCTGGTACTGGGCCGGCTATCACCTGGTCACCTACGACGCCATCGCCCGGGGAAACCGGGACCGGTACTTCGGCGCCACGGGCGCCTCCGGCGCCTTCCTGGGCGTGGCCGTGCCGCCGGTGGCCGGAACCATCATCGTCCTGGGCACCCATTGGGGCGGCACCTACCGCGGCTACCAGGTCACGTTTGGCGTGGCGGCCGCCACGCTGCTGGCCGCCGCGCTGCTGGCCGGCGGCCTCCACGCGGGCCGGCGCCAGGGCTTCTCCCTCCGCGGGATGTTCCGCTTGCCG
>DASQAY010000076.1:0-14753 GCA_035635515.1 Candidatus Eiseniibacteriota bacterium
TACGTGCGCAGCCGCCTGCTGGAACAGCGAGCGCGCGGCGCGGCGGTGTTGCTCATCGCTGACGACCTGGACGAGATCCTGGCCCTGGCCGACCGCATCGCGGTGCTTTACGAAGGCCGGGTGATGGGCGTGGTCGGCCGCGCCCAGGCGGACGTCGAGGATCTCGGGCTCATGATGGCCGGCTCGGCGCGGTGAGGATCGAGCGCCGGCTCACCACGCCCCGGTGGCTGCGGGTGGTGGTGCCGGCCGCCTCGCTGCTGACTGCGTTCGTGCTGGCGGGCGTCATCGAGCTGGTCACCGGGCACGACCCGATCGCCACCACCAGCCGCCTGATCGACCGCGGGTTCTTCGCCTCCGGCGCGCTGAGCGCCACCCTGGTCACGGCCACGCCGCTGCTGCTCACCGGTCTGGCCGCGGCCGCCGCGTTTCGGATGCTGACCTGGAACATCGGCGCCGAAGGGCAGCTGGTGGTGGGGGCGGTGGGCGCGTCGGGGGCCGGCATCTTCCTGCACGACCAACCGCCGGCGTTGATCATCCCGGCCATGATGGCCGCCGGCTGCCTGGCGGGGGCTGCCTGGGGGGCCATCCCCGGTCTGCTGCGCGCCTACTTCAACACCAACGAGATCATCACGTCGCTCATGCTCAACTACGTGGCCGGGCTGTTGATCAGCTACCTGATCTTCGACAGTCACTCCTACTGGCGGGACCTGTCCACCTTCACGGCGCGCGTTTTCCCGCAGGGCAAGTACCTGGTGCCGGCCGCCAGTTGGCCGGCCATCGGCGCCGGCACCGTCGTGATCCCCTTCGGGTTCCTGGTGGGGGTGGTGGCCGCTGCCGGCCTCTTTGTCCTGTACCGCTACACGCGGTTCGGCTACGAGGTGCGCGTGATCGGCGACTCGCGCGCCGCCGGTCGCTACGCCGGCATGCGGATCAACCGCAAGATCGTGGCCGTGATGGCACTGTCCGGGGCGCTGGCCGGCTTGGGCGGGGCCAGCCAGATCGGCGACTTCCGGCACGTGCTCGATCCCCGTGGCCTGCAGCAGGCGGGCTACGGGTACGCCGGCATCGTGGTGGCCGCGCTGGCGCAGCTGAATCCCTTTGCGGTGATCCTGGTCGCTTTTCTGCTGGGCGGCCTGACCAACGCCGGCTACAGCCTGCAGGGTCCGGATTTCCCGGCCGGCCTGGTGGGCACCCTGCAGGGGCTGATCCTGTTCTGCGCCCTGGCCGGGGAGCTGCTGGTGCGCTACCGGGTCCGGTTCCGCCGGCTGACGGTGGCGCCGGCATGAACCTCAACAACACGCTGCTGGTGGTGATCGCCGCGTCGGCGATCTTCTACGGGACGCCGCTGCTGTTTGCCTCGGTGGGCGAGCTGCTCGCCGAGCGCTCGGGCGTGCTCAACCTGGGGGTGGAGGGGATGATGCTGGTGGGGGCGGTGAGCGCCTTCTGGACGGTGCAGCACCTTCACGGCCCGGACTGGGTGGTGCTCTCCGCAGCGGTGCTGGTGGCGGCACTGGCGGCCACGGCCACGTCCCTGATCCACGCCGTGCTGGCGGTCAGTCTACGCGCCAACCAGATCGTGTCCGGATTGGCGCTGACCATCTTCGCCGGCGCCGCCGGCCTCTCCTCATACCTGGGCAACATCGGACACCTGGGTGGGCATCCCGCGCTGCACGAATTCAAAGCGGTGGACGTGTTTGGGCTGGGGCAGACGCCCATCCTGGGACCGCTGGTGTTCCATCAGAACGCGCTGGTGTACGCGTCCTGGGTGCTGGTCCCGCTGGCGATGGTCTATCTCTATCGCACCCGGCCCGGCCTACACGTGCGCGCCGTGGGCGAGTCGCCTGAGACGGCCGACGCCATGGGCGTCAACGTGGCAGCCTACCGCTACGTGCATACCCTCATCGGCGGCGCGCTGGCCGGAGTCGGCGGCGCCTACTTCAGCCTGGCCATCACCCCCAACTGGGTGGACGGGATGACCTCCGGCGCCGGCTGGATCGCCATCGCGCTGGTCATCTTCGCCTTCTGGCGCCCGGAGCTGGCCCTGGTGGGCGCCTACCTGTTCGGCGCCTTTTCCAGCTTGGCCTTCACCCTGCAGACGCGCCAGGTCCACCTGCCCCCCGAGGTCTTCAACTCCCTCCCCTACCTGATGACCATCCTGGTGCTGGTCTTTGTCTCGACCGGCTGGGCCAAGCGCCGCCTCGGTGCGCCCGCATCGTTGGGCGTTCCATACGTCCGCGAAGAGCGCTGACTAGACTTACACCATCAAGACCGAAGACGTCCAACCCCAACAGGCCGCTCACGACGCGGTAGATCCGGACCGGTGGCTCGACAGCGAGAACCCGGACAGCCGTCTGCCGGAAGACGCCCGCCATTGGATCCAGGTGTATACGGAGCTGCTGGCGTTTAAGGACAAGGCGCTGGCCACTGCCCACCACAGCCTGGGTGGCATGTCGGAGGAGGAAGCCCGGGTGGAGATGGCCCAGACGGACCTTACCGTGATGGAAGCCGAGCGCGACCGGCTCCGGCGCCATCTCGACTTCTGGAAGCAGCGCCACCTGGACCTCACCACACCCGCCACGACGTAATACTTGACAAGACGCGACGGCTCGTCTAGTGTCGTCGCACCGTGGATTCGCGCAGCCGGATCCTGACCGCCGTCCGCCCCACTTTCGCTGGCGGCGCCCGCCCGTCGGTGGACGAAGTGGCACGGACTGCCGGGATCTCCCGAGCCACCTTCTACCGCCACTTCCGCAGCCGGGACGACCTGATCCGCGAGCTGGCCGTCGACCCGGACCCGGCGACGCGCGACCGGGTGCTGGAGACCGCGCTCGACCTGGTCGGGCGCCACGGGCTGGCTGCCCTGTCGATGGATGAGCTGGCCGCTAAGGCGGGGGTCTCGCGAGCGACGGTCTACCGCCTCTTCCCCGGAAAGCCGGCGCTCTTTCGCGAGGTGGTGCGGGCCTTCTCGCCGCTGGAGGCGGTCATCGAGACGCTGAGTCGGCTCCAGGATCGCCCGCCGGATGAGGTCATGCCCGCCATCGCCATGGCCGCCGCCCGCAGCTTGCAGGGCCGGATGGGCGTCGTCCGGGCCGTCTTCATGGAGGTTTCGGGCCACGGGCCCGACGCCGCCGAAGCGGTCGACTATGTCTTCACCCGCGGCCTGACCGCCGTGATCGGGTATGTCACGGCCCAGATGGCCGCCGGCCGGCTGCGCCAGATGCATCCCCTGCTGGCGCTCCAGTCATTCATCGGCCCCATCCTCTTTCACCTGATGACCCGGGAGCTGGTCGAGGAACGCCTGGGGCTGGATGTCACGCTCGAGGATGCGGTCAGCCAGCTGGCCACCGGCTGGGTTCGAGCCATGCGCCCATGATCGAGACCACCCAGAACGCCGTCGACGTGCAGGGAGTGGTCAAGACCTTCGGCCGCCTGCGCGCCCTGGACGGCATCACCCTGAGCGTGCGGCGCGGCGAGATCTACGGGCTGCTGGGCCCCAATGGGTCCGGCAAGACCACCCTGATCCGGGCCATCGTGGGCCTCCTTCGCCCTGACTCGGGCACGGTCACGGTGCTTGGTCGGCCCATGCCCGAGCTCGCGGTCCTCTCCCGGATCGGATACATGACCCAGGCCGCGGCGCTGTATCCCGACCTGAGTGTTGAGGAAAACGTCCGGTTTTTCGCCGCCATCTACGGCGCCGGCCGGGTCGATGAGGTGCTCCGGTTCGTGAATCTTTACGATCGCCGCCAGTCGATCGTCTCGACGCTCAGTGGGGGGATGCGCACCCGGGCCTCCATGGCGTGCGCCCTGGTGCACCAGCCGGAGTTGCTGCTGCTCGACGAGCCGACCGTGGGCGTGGATCCCCAGCTGCGGGCCCAGCTCTGGGACCGCTTTCAGCAAATGGCAGCCAACGGGACCACGATCATCGTCTCCAGTCACGTCATGGACGAGGCCGAGCGCACCCAGCGGCTGGGCCTGATCCTGTTCGGGAAGCTGCTGGCCGAGGGCAGCGCCGACGACCTGCGCCGTCGGGCCGGCGTGGACCGCCTGGAAGACGCCTTCCTCAAGCTGGCGGCGCAGTCTCCGCGCCCCGGTGGGGACGAAACATGAGTCCGCGTCGGGTACGCGCCATCACCACTCGGATCCTGTCACAGTTCCGGCACGACCGCCGGACGCTGGCCCTGCTGTTCGTCGCCCCGCTGCTCATTCTCACGTTGCTCGACCTCTTGCTGCGTGGCGGGAGCTCCCAGCCAGCGGTCGGCGTGGTCAACCTGGACGGTGGGCCCCTGGGCAGCACCATCGCGGCACGGCTCCTGTCGTCCACCCTCGTCAGTGCCAGCGCGACGGACCGCGCTACGGCTGAGAAGGAGCTCCACGATGGCAGCCTGACCGCGTACATTCTCTTGCCCGCCGACTTCACCGACCGGGCCCTCAGCCAGCACGAGCTGCGGCCCGAGATCCACCTCGAGGGTAGCCAGCCCGGCCTCAGCCAGCAAGTGCTGCAGGCGGTCAGCCAGGCGACGCTGGCCGCCATCGCCGCCTTGCCCATCCAGGGCGCCCCGCCGCGGTTCAACCCGATGGTCAGCTATCTCTATGGCGGCCCGAACCTGGATACCCTCGACTACCTGGGGGCGGCGCTCATCGGCCTGGTGGTCTTCTTCCTGGTGTTCGTGGTCACGTGCGTGTCTTTCCTGCGCGAGCGGACGCAGGGGACGCTCGAACGCCTGATGGCCACCCCCCTGCGTCGTACCGAAATTGTCCTCGGCTACATGATTGGGTTCACTGTGCTGGCGCTGATCCAGTCGGCCGAAGTGCTGCTCTTCAGCCTCTTCGTGCTCAAGCTCTACAACGCCGGCAATGTGTGGCTGATCTTCCTGGTGGCCATCCTGATGGCGATTGCGGCGGTCAACCTCGGCATCTTCGTCAGCATGTTCGCCCGGACGGAGTTCCAGGCCGTGCAGTTCATCCCGCTGGTGATCGTGCCCCAGTTCCTCCTGAGCGGGATCCTGGTCCCGGTGTCGAGCGAGCCCGGCTGGATGCAGGCGATCTCACGGGTGCTGCCCCTCACGTATGCGGTGGATGGTCTGCGGAGCGTCATGATCCGGGGCGCCGACCTGTCGTGGCCAGCGCTCCAGCGCGATACCGGGGTCGTCTTCGGCTTCTGCGTCCTGATGGTGGTGCTGGCCTCCCTCACGCTGCGCCGTCGCGTAGCCTGAGGGAGATGCGTAGCGCTGACGTCCGGCCGGCGACCCGCTCGGACCGCCCGGCACTCGTGGCCCTGATCCGCGCGTACCTCGATTTCTACAAGGCCCCGCAGCCGAACGAGACGCTCCTCCACGGTTTTCTCGACCAGCTGGAGGCCAACTCCAGCCGGGGCGTCCAGCTGGTGGCCGAGCAGGACGGCCGCCTGGTTGGCTTTGCCAGCCTCTTCGCTTCGTATGACACGCTGGTAGCCGCCGAAATCCTGGTGATGAACGACCTGTTCGTGATGGAGCCGCAGCGCCGGCAGGGGATCGGCCAGGCCCTCTTCGACGCCAGCCGCCGCTATGCCCGAGACCATGGCTACGCCCGACTCGACTGGGTCACGGCCAGCGACAACCAGGTCGCCCGGCGCTTCTACGACAAGAACGGTGGGGTGGCCGGCCCCTGGATCGCCTACAGCATTCGTCCGTAACCTTTCCAGTGGCGGTCCGTATTACCGGCATGAACTCGCACGACGCCAAGGCGATGTTCGAGCTCGAGCTTGAGCTCCACGACCTGGCTGCCGGTCGGCGGCCGCGCATCACGACCGACGAGGTCATCGAGATCGCCAGCGTCCTCCGCGTTCACACCGGCGATCTTCGGAGTCTGCTGCGCCCATGGGCGAGCCACTAGCCGTCCACCAGATCCTGGCGCTCTTCTCGCGCAACTCCGACGCCGAGGCCCATCTCCCCTTCGCCGATGCAGAAGAATACGGAGCCCTGGTCACCTACCTGGTCTATTACCCCACCAAAAGCCGTTAGTGACCCTGGACCGCCAGGATTAGGAGGACGACTGCCACCAGGATGATTGGTGTGAGCACCCACGCGGTCATCGACGGGTGCGCGCGCCAGTACGGCTCGCCGCCACGGAACTGGGCACGCAATTGGGCCGGGAGGATCGCTGCCACTGGCGGTGTCGTGGCGCCGGGCGCCCACAGGTTCTCCGCTTCAACGCCCAGAAACTTCGCCAGGCGCTGGAGCTGGTCGCTCCGCCAGAAGCGGCCCGGCGTTCGCACCAGCACCGACCCCGGGCTGGACACGAAGAGCACCACGGCCCTGACGCCGGCCCGCTGGTAATCCACGTAGGTCACCACGATCCGCTGGAGCTGGCTGCGCGGGAACCGGCGCGCGATGCCAAGCCAGTTGGTCGTCCCGAACTCCTGCCCGTCGGCGAACAGGGTTCCGCGGCGCAGGTACAGCTCACGCTCCCCGAGGGCGAGGGCGAAGATGGCCACCCCCACTGCCAGCACCGGCACTCCCCACAGCATCCATTGGTGCTGCGTTGGCGGGTTGCCGAGGAACGCCCCCAGGATGGGGATCATCAGCCCCACGAGGCGTAAGACGATGGTGGCCTTGCGCAGGGATGCGAACGCCATGCCTTCGGGGGCGTCCGATCGGCGCACGGGCCGCAGCACCAATCGGCTGGGGTCCATCAGCGGGGAGTCGTTTCCGAGGATCGTACCCATGGTGTCGGCGGGAAGTGGCCCGTTTGCGGACGCCGGCCCGGCTCCCCAATGCCAGGCGAAGATCAACAGCATGCCCGTGCCGACCGCCAGAAGGAGGAGGGCCCGCAGGAGAATGTCGGTCTCCTGCCAGAGGGGGTTGTCGGTCGTCTCGATCAGGCCGGTGGGCGTGGAGAGGAGCGTGGCGCGTCCGCGCCACAGCTTGATTCCTACGACCGCACCCTGAGTGGGTGGAGGACCGTCCGCCAGCCAGACCGATTGCGACCCGATGGGGAGATTCAGGTCCACGCGGTAGCTGCTGCCATATTTGCTTCTCCAGCTCAAGACCCGAGTCACCAGGGCGTCGACCGCGGTGGAGCACGACGACGTCGCGGTCGCGGGCGGCGCGTCACACTGCGGCGCGCGGGTGTAGACCGCGGCGGACTGAGCCGCGCTGGAATATTCGGTGAGGACGTTCACGCCCAACCCCACCAGCGCCATCCCAACGATGAGCGTGAGTCCCTGGAGGAGGGCGTGCCGGTTCATCCGGAGACCCCGACGGGAATCCCGCTGGTGAGCACATCCCCGCCCTCATGGCCCATGACCAGGACGCCGGCGCCCTGATAACCGGCTGGCGGCACCCAGGCGCAGGTTTGGCGAAGGCCGCTGATGGAGATCCGCTGGTAGTCGCCAGGCGCGAGCGAGGCCGCATAGTTGCTGCGTCCTGGATCCTGGTGTAGGGGACGGCCCGGACGCGTCTGCACGGCCGAATATCGGACCGTGAAGCAGGTGAGGTCCCAGCCGCCATTGACCGTGAATTCGTAGAGGCCGTCGCGCTTGAGGTCGACAAAGTATTCGGTCTGTTCCTGGATGCCGGTCCGGGCAGCAAACTGACGCATCTCTTGGACCAGCGCCTCCATTTTCTCCGTCGTCCAGCGGCCGGCGGCAAACACGGACTGGGGCGGCGTTCCGGTGACGTAGTACCGCTGCCAGTAGTCCGCCAGCAGAGCGGGCACGGTCTTGGGGTCCGCGCTCAGGTCGCGTCGGCCGGGCAGGGCCGGCAGGTACGGCGACGCGGTCGGGTTCGTGATGACGCCCAGCCGCGTCGGGCCAAAGCTGTGAAGGGCCACCCGCCACGTGCTCTTCGCGTCTGACCGCCAAAACACGAACACGTCAACCATCACGGTGCCGGGCCGGTCGCCCTGTGGGCTCGTGCCATAGACGGTGGTGAGGACGTCGGCCAGGAAGTAGGCTGGAAACGACGTCTGCGGCGGCAGGAAGACCTCCACGCCATCCATCGGGCGGACCACGCGCAAATTCGGCAGGTTTGGGCGCTGCAGGTTGTCCACGGTGACCGCGTCGTCGAACTCGGCCGCGGGACCGGTCTCGAGCATGTCTGTCAGGCGCTGGTCGTTGGTCGCCTTCGCCTGCTCATCGAGGGGCCAGAAGGCCCGGACCACCGCGGCCGCCTGGTCGGGTGTAATGACCGGCCCGCTGGGGTTCGTGATGCGAAGCACGGCCGGCAGTTCGACCGGTGCGGCTGCGGGACGCAGCCGGTCGCTAGGAAACGTGTCCTGCTGACCGCAGGCCGCCGGCGTCATCAAGAGCACCAGGAGGGCGGCACGACCGGCTATGGCGAGGATCAGAGGCTGCGAAGGCACACCAACCGTGCAACCACCTAGCCGTGGAGAACCCTGCTGGGATTCGGGCACCGGGCAAGCTACCCCTCCCCTACCCCTCCCCCGTTGGGAGGGGAAGAATCAGGCCCCCTCCCCCAGTCGGCCGGGAAAGTCGAGTCAGGCGGCGCCGAACTCGTCCGGGGACCGGGCGCGCCCGAACAAGCTTGGTCCAGGCGGGACGGTGAGCCACCGGCCGTCATCGGTTCGGACCAGCTGCCATCGGCCCTCGTGGACCATGGTGTGGTGGCGGTGGCACAACAGCACCATGTTGTCCAGGTTGGTATCCCCACCCTTGGCCCAGTGCAACAGGTGGTGTGCCGCGGTCCACGATGGCGGTCGATCACAACCAGGCCACTGACACTGCTTGTCGCGCACGTCGAGGGCCCGCCGCCGGCTTCCGGAGACGACCCGCTTTGCCCGGCCGACGTCGATCACCACCGACTCCGAGCCCAGGACGACCCGGGTGACGGCGCTATCACAGGCGAGGCGCTGCACCGTCAGGGCGGAGATCGGCAGCGTGAATTCCATCTCGCCGGCCGGGGACCCGCTCAAACCGCGCAGCGTCTCGAGGGAGGTCGTCACCTGCACGTGCGGCCGCTGGCCGCCGCGCCGAGGCAGCACGCCCGCGTCCAGCCTCTGGTTGGCAAGCTCGGCCAGCGCGTCGGCCTGGCGCTGTTCGAGAGTCCGGTCGTCCTCCGAGCCTCCCAGCCGGGATAGCGGCTCGAGGGCGCTCCGCACGGTCGCGCCGGCGGCCGGGTCCAGCCAGCCGTCCAGCCCCAGCGACCCGTCCTCGTACGTATTCAGGTTGAGCCGGCGATACCGGGCCGCTTCCGCCTGCTCGGCGGCCACGCCTTCGGGATCAGCGGCGTGCCGGACGTGCTGGCAGTAGTGCCAGAGTCGGCCGACGCTACTCTCGCGGGCCGCTTCTAGCACGAGGCTCTCGTCGAAGGGTTGACCCGGCTTCGAGGTGGCCACGGCATTGGCCGTTCGGGCGATCAATGAGAGGTGCGCGAACCCGATCTCGCCATCGGCGAGCGCCTGCGCGCTCTTCGGTAGGCTGGCCAGCTGCTCTCCCACGTTCACCCGGTCGGCGGCGTGGCCCGCTCCCATCTTGCAGTTGTGCCGGATCCAGTCGATGGGGCTGACCGAGCCCTCGTCCTGGTACTCCTCGGTCTGCGACCAGTTGCGGGCCACGATCGAGAAGGAAAGCTCCTGGACATCGGTGATATGCCGCTGCCGGGTCATTGCCTCGCGGCAGAACTCCTGAGGAAGGTTGGGCGCGAGGTCCAGGAGTCGCTGGGCAGCCGCCTCAACCACATCTAGCAGCCGGAAGTACTCCGGCCCCTCTTCCCCACTCATCACTCGCTACTATACAAACATGTGTTCGTTATGTCAAGGGCGAAACCACGAGGCTGCGGTCCCGGGCGATTATCCAGGCCACGGCTTCATGCCAGCGTCACACTGGCTGCGTAGGCTTTTCGAGAATGACGCCGGCCGCCGCTCCGATCCTCGTGGTGGACGACGACCCCAAGATCGTCACGCTCGTTCGCACCTATTTGGAGCGGGAGGGATATCCGGTGGTCACCGCCGGCGACGGCCGGGCGGCGCTGACGGCCATGGCAGCGTCCCAGCCGCGGCTCGTGGTGCTCGACCTGATGCTGCCCGAGCTCGATGGGCTGGCCTTGCTGCGGATCGTGCGCGAGCGCTCCGAGGTCCCAATCGTCATCCTCTCCGCACGGGGATCGGCGGCCGACCGCGTGCTGGGCATCCATGAGGGCGCCGACGACTACCTGGTCAAACCCTTCTCCCCTGCCGAACTCGTGGTCCGGGTCAAGGCCGTCCTGCGACGGACCGAGCGTGCATCCGGACGACCAACCGATCGCGGCATCATCCGGCATGGCGACCTGGCCATCGACCTCGACCGCCTTGAAGTGCGCCGCGGAACCCAGATCATCTCCCTCACCGCGGCCGAGTTCCGGCTGCTGACGGCGCTGGTACAAACGGGAGGCCGCGTCCTGACCCGCCAGGTCTTGCTCGACGCGCTCTACGGGCCGGTGCAAGGCGACGCGCTGGAGCGAACCATCGACGTGCACGTCGGCCGTCTCCGGGAGAAGCTCGGGGAGACGGTGGATCAGCCTCGCTACATCGCGACCGTGCGGGGATCGGGGTACCGCGCGGTGGACGCTTCCCCCTCCGAGGTCGGTCAATGAAGTCGTTGGGGTGGAGGGAGAATTTTAGGTGGCGGCCGCGGGGGATCGCTGTGCGAATTGCCTTGCTGTCGCTGCTGGTCACCGCCGTGGCAGTGATCATCATCGCGATCGGCGTCCTGGGCGTGGCGCAGGCCACATTCGATCGGCTGATGCTGGAAGCTGGGCAGTCGGCCGCCACCGCTCGCGCGATGTTCGACCACAGCGTGGTGCCCGTCTTCATCGTGGCCGCGGCGATCGCCGGCGCCGTGAGCCTGCTGCTCGCCGCGCTCCTCGCGATCTGGCTGGCAGGGCCCCTTGACGACATCGCCCGGGCCGCCAGACGTGTCGCCCGCGGCGAATACCAGGCACGCGTGCAACGGAAAGGCCCGGACGAGGTGATGTCACTGGCCGACTCGTTCAACCAGATGGCGGAGACGCTGGACCAGCAGGAGCGCATGCGGCGCGAGTTCATCGTTAACGCCGCCCACGAACTGAACACGCCACTGACCAATCTGCAGGGGTACCTGGAGGCGCTCCGCGACGGCGTCATCGCCCCCAGCAGCGAACAGTTTCAATCCCTTCACGAAGAGGTCAACCGGCTGGTGCGCCTGTCTCAATCGCTCCATGCACTGGCCCTCGACACCGGCCCAACCAGTGAGAGACCTCTACAGACGGTCGACCTGGTCCCAGCGGTGCGCGCGGCCCTCGAGCTGGCTCGCCCAGCCTTTGACGGTAAGGCCATCCAGGTCGACCTCCAGCTCCCCGACCGGCTCCCCGCGCGCGCCGAACCCGATCAGCTGGCCCAGGTGCTCGCCAACCTGCTCCAGAATGCGTCGCGCTACACACCCGACGGCGGCGTCGTAACCGTCACCGCCGAGGCCGGGCGGAGCGATGTCCTGGTGAGTGTGAGCAACACGGGCGACGGGATTCCGCAGCAAGATCTCCCCCACATCTTCGAGCGTTTCTACCGAGTCGAGAAGTCCCGGGACCGCGCCCGCGGCGGCGCGGGCATCGGTCTTGCCATCGTGAAGCAGCTGATCGAGAGCACCGGCGGGCGGGTGGGCGCCGAATCGCAGGCTGGCACAACGAGGTTCTGGTTCAGCCTGCCGGTGTAGCGATTGTGTCGATTGGGTGACGGCCCGTTATCCGCCTGTCATCTGCCGGCTCTAGCCTTCCCGGACATGCCGAACCCACTGTCCCAAGGAGGAACCATGCGACATCTGATCCGACTGTCGACCGTTATCGCTGCGATGGCCACCGCCCTGCTGGGCGGCCCCCTGCTGCTGGCCCACGCGGCGGCGCCAGGCACGGGCGCCGACCACGCCGTCTTCGTCCAGACCAACGACCCGGCTGGCAACTCGATCGCCGCTTACGCTCGAAGCGATAACGGGACCCTGACCTACGCGGCGACCTACGCCACCGGCGGCAACGGCGGACGGGCGGCCGGCGCTGCTGTCGACCCGCTGGCCTCGCAGGGCGCGCTGGCCTATGACGCCACCAGCGGGCTGCTCCTGGCCCCGAACGCCGGCAGTAACACCGTCTCGGTCTTCAGCGTGAGCGGTGATGCTTTACATCTGAACCAGGTCGTGGCGTCGGGTGGCCCATTCCCGGCCAGCATCGGCGTCCACGGCGACCTCGCCTATGTACTGGACGCCGGCTTTGCCGGCTACGTCCAGGGCTATCGCATCGCGGGCGGGACGTTGCACCCGATTACCGGGTCGCTGCGCTCGCTCGGCCTCGGCAACGGCAACCCTCCGGCATTTCTGCAGTCGCCGTCCCAGGTGGGCTTCACGCCGGACGGCAGCCAGCTCGTCATCGCGATGAAGGGCAACCACGGCGGCTCGGTGGACGTCTTCAGCGTCTCGCCTAGCGGGCGGCTCTCTGATGCCCCGACCGCAACGGCGGTGGGAGGCAATGCGTTCGCGTTCGTGTTCGATCCGGCCGGCCGGTTGGTGATCGTCAATGCGGCGTTCGGCAACCTGTCGACCTACACCGTCAACAGCGACGGCAGCCTCTCGCTGGTCAGCAAGGGCGCCTCGGACGGTCAGATCGCCGCGTGTTGGGTGACGGCGGCCAATGGCAATTACTACGCCGCGAACGCCGGCAGCGGGAGTTTGAGCCAGTACCGCATCGATGCCAACGGCATCGTGGCGCTGCGCAGCTCGCCCGCCGCAACCGGCATCCCGGGCGCGGTCGATATGGCGGCGTCGAGCGACGGGCGCTTCCTTTACGCGCAGAGCGGCGGAAGCGGCTCGCTGAAAGCCTTTGCGGTCAATGCCGACGGCTCGTTGTCGCCGGTCGGTTCATGGACGATCCCCGATGGCGCGAACCAGGAGGGCATCGCCGCCGTGTAGTCGAAACAGAGCCGGCGACTCAGGCCCGCGGCTCCCGTCCCCCCGGGAGTCGCGGGTCACTCTCGAACACCCGGGCGCGGTAAGGTTACGGAGGTGGAAGCCCAAACCAGCCGGCTCGCTCAGGCGCGGAACTGGTACCTGCAGGCGGTCGATGCGCTCCCGGCCGGTGACTTTTCCGGACCCACCCTGTGCGAGGGCTGGACGGCGGCCAATGTGGTCGCCCACGTGATCACCGGCGACCAGCTGATCCGCGGACTGGTGTGGGACGCCACCGGGAAGGATCGCGGCGGCCAGGATCTGCCGGTCGATTTCGCAGATCGCCAGCGCCGATTCCAGGTCGCGTCGACCTGGGAGCCGGCCAAGCTCAAGGAGACCGCCCGGAGCGAGTCCGAGCAGACGGTCGCGGCCGTCGCCGAGGCGCTCCAGCAGGCGCCGGACACGATCGTCACCATGCCAATCGGCCCGGCGCCGATGCCAGTCCTGCGCAGCATGCGGCTGAACGAGTACATCATTCACGGGCATGACCTGGTGCCGGCGATCGGGCGGTCTCTTGCGAGCCCCGACTGGTTCTTCGATCGGGCGCTGGGCGACAGCGTGACCAGGATGACGCGGCTGCATCAGCGGTCACCGCACAAGGGCAAGTCTGCGAGCTTCCACCTCCACCGCACCGACGGCGAGGGCGAATGGATCCTGCGGGCCGAGGGCGGCCAAGCGGCGGCAGAGTCCGTCCATGGCAAGGCCGACGTCGCCATGCGCGGGCCCGCCGAAGGCTTGTACTGGGTGCTCATGGGTCGTGGCAAGCCCGAGGACCATGGCGTCGAGGTGCACGGCGATCCAGGGCTGGCCGCCGCCTTCAAGGAGTGGTTCCCGGGCCCTTAGGTGTAGATACGACTACGAGCACCTGGGCCGCTCTGGTCGCCGCCGAGCCGGATTTCGCTGCCCGCGTCCAGCGGGTTTTTGACCTGCGCCGCCACAAGACGCTGGCGACCCTCCACCGGGATGGCTCTCCCCGGGTCAGCGGGATCGAGCTCGCGTTTATCGATGGCAACGCGGTGATGGGGATGATGCCCGGCTCGGTCAAAGCGGCCGACCTTCGGCGCGATCCGCGAATGGTGGTCCATGCGGCGTCCGACGATCCGCCCGCGGAGGATGCGAGTGCCTGGCTGGGCGATGCCAAGATCGGCGGCCGAGCTGTCGAGGTCGATGGCGAACCCGGTCAGCCGTCCAATCGGTTCCGGATCGAGATTTCCGAGGTGGTGCTCACGCGGGTTGGCCAGCCGGCGGATCACCTCGTCATCGAGTCATGGCATCCGGGCCGCGGACTCGAGCGCCGAACCCGCCGCTGACCAGGACGCCATCCGGGCGGGGGATCCTCCTGGGGCTGATGAACGCGCCGACCCTGCGACAGCGGGCTTCGCTTCTGCGCCCCTCCCGCTTTGTCAAGCCACGCAGCAGCCAAGCACCCCGTTGGTCCGACGGATCGTACGCTTCTCCTATCCCACACCTGAATCCGTTTAATCCGGGACGCACCGCGCAGTCTCGGCTCGGGGCAACCCTGGTGGTACTGATCTTGTCCTGCGTCGCCTGCACCGCCTCTCCTGGACCGCCGACCACCTCGACCCTGGCGCCAACATCGCCGCAATCATGCGCCGACCAGGTGCTGGCGACCATGAGCGACGACCAGCGGGTGGGGCAACTCTTCCTGCTCGGGCTTGCCGGCAATCAGCTGGGACCGGATGAGCTCCATGCCATCCAGGCCGGGCACGTTGGCGCCGTGTGGTTCGTCGTGCAGAGCAACGCGGGCGTCGCCGGCATCCGCGCCGTCACCGACGCCGTCCAGGCGCAGGCGTCG
>DASQAY010000077.1:0-4435 GCA_035635515.1 Candidatus Eiseniibacteriota bacterium
TTAGACGCAGCGGATCCGAAAGAGTTCCGTCGTTAGTTTGGCCGTCAGTTTGGCCGTCACCCCTAGCGGCATACTCAAATTTTCTGTGCCTTGGTGCCGCGTCCCGAATACGCTTCCTGGCGCCCCCTAGAGGATTCGAACCTCTGACCCTCCGCTTAGAAGGCGGATGCTCTGGTCCACTGAGCTAAGGGGGCGACACCGCGGATTATACGGACGCGGTGTCCGCCTACTGGACGATGACGGGTGAGTACGCCAGCGCCAGCGGGTTGTACTGTTCGTTGATCGCGCCGCTACCCTGGAAGTGGATGAAGTAGTTAAGGATCTGACCGTAGCCCCTTCCACCCGAGCCCCCACCCAGGAAGCTGTTGTCCTGAGGAGCGAAGAGCGCGCCGACGATACTGGTGTTGGAGCCACCCTGGACGTTCACCACCGTGCTGCCATTCCCCACACGGTTCATGCAGGCGGGAATCGAGAAGGGGATGCTTGCGCAATAGCTCGCAAAAGCAGCGGACAGCCCAGCGGTGATCGTGAAGTTGGTGGTCGTGCCCGAGGCGTGCTTGGGGTCGACGTACAGGGCGACATTGTGGTACAGGCTCGACGAGCTCAGGTAGAGGTTCGCCGTACCCTGGACACTCAAGCTGTTAAACCCGCCCGCGCTCGGCGTCCCGCCTCCGCCCCCAGCCTTGCAGAAGTAATTTCCACTGCCCGCGGGGTACTGCGCTTCGCTGCAGGATGCGTCGACGCCGGCCGGCCAGAAGACGAGCAGTACGCCCCAGTCGTTACTGGTGGGGCACGCAAAGGTCAGGGGAGCGCCGGGAGTGCTCAGGCCGGCGTAGGAAAGGCCGGCCGTGCAGACCGCGCGGTTGGTCGGAGAGCAGCCGGCGGGGATACCTGAGCCGGTGGCAGGGTAGCACTCTCCGGTAGCCACGGTCCCACCAGACTGGATCTGGAGGCCAGAGCCTGAGGTCGTCCCTTCGAAATAGTAGACGCCCGGCTCCAGATAGAGGGTAGCCCCACTGGTCACGGAGACCGAACTGTACCGCGGGCCGATCGGGTTGCCCGGGACGGAGCTGCGCGTCGGCTGCAGCCTCTGGGTTCCAGCAATAGCGATGGCAGCCTCCGGCGCCGCCCAGACGCCGGTGCAGTTGGCCGTCGTGCTGGTCAGGCACGGATCGTCGGGCAGATGGACATTGGGCGGAATCACCGGGCGACTGAGCGTCTGCGGGGACGACGCCGTTCCTGGGGGAGTGCATGGGAAGCGATCCGTATACGACCCAACCGTGATGGGCGAGGCTCCCGGCAAAGCCCGTAGGGTCCAGAGGTCGCCACCGTACTTGCCGCCCGGGCAGGTGAAGGTCAGCGATCCGCCCCCACCGGTCGGCATGCTGGCCGTGCCATTCGTCCCGATGCGTTTGGTGGCCGTCAGGCCGCCGCCGCCGACCTCATTGATGGCGTTGTCATCGTTCCATTTGAAGGTGAAGATGGCATAGGGGATGGCGTAGTTCCGGGCGGTCGACTGCACATGGACGTTGATGTTCGGGACCAGGTTCCCGGCAATCAAGACTGGGAGCTGATGGACTAGGTCGACCTTGATGAACGCCTCGGGGTCGGTCGTTCCGCCAAAGCTGTACGGCGTCGTGATGTTGAGGGTGTACTGACCCGTCGAGTCCAGCCAGTTGATGCAGCAGGGGCTGGCCGCGTTGCTGGCGTTGTACGGACCAGTCGGGTTACCCGAATAGCAGGCCGCCCGACCGCACTGCTGGCCGAGCAGCCGGTGGCCGAGGCCGCCGTAGTTGCTCGAGAAGCTGATCCCCAGAGACTGCTCCAGAGAGTAGACGGTGTCGTCCATGGCATTGGCCTGCGACTGGGCATCGGTTCCAGGACCCAGGTCGTTGGCTCCGGTCAACGCCCCCCCGTCGACCGCGTTCTGCAGGTTGCGCTGGTCCATCAGCGCCCGACCACCGTCAATGGCGAGGCCGGCCACCCCGAAAAGCGCGACCGCCGCCAGGGCGAAGATGAGGAACACCTGGCCCTGCTGACGGCGTCGAATACGGACGATCATCAGTACTCCGGCTGCATGGTGGCGGAAGCCTCCAGATAGTAGGTCTGGAAGAACGCCCGCACCATGGGGGTGGTGGGTTCGAACGTGTAGACGATGCTGACGGTGACGTAGGCGGCGCTGGTCGTCCGGTCGATGAAGATATAGCTGCTGCCGACGGGCGGCTTGTAGCAGGCCGCCGTCGCCCCGCTGATCGGGTTTGGCGGGGTGGCGGGAGCACACGAGGCCTGGGTCAGGTTGGCCATGGTCAGCCCGTTCGCCTGCTGCTTGATATAGGCGACGACCTGGGCATCCGTGAAGCCACCCCCGTTGTTGTAGTTGGCGGCATAGCGGGCTCCGCTCCGGGCCAGGTCCGAAGCGGCCACGAAATAGAGGCCGACCCGGCCAAGGTCCAGGATCGCCATCATGAGCAGGAAGAACACCGGGATAACTACCGCGAACTCGACCAGCGCCTGGCCGGCCCGGTGTTCAGTGAGGCGCCGAAGGGTGCGCAACATTAATACCACGTCAACCAGGTCGTCGAGGCCTGAATCGTGATTGGATTGCCGGTGAAGTTCTGGATGATAAAGGTCAAGGGTGTGAAGTTGGTCTTGGCCGTGACTGTTACCAGCCCGCGGCCAGGCTCGCGGGTCGGAGGACTGCCGTTGGCATTGGCCGCCGGGGAGATGACCAGGGTGCCGCTGGCACAGCTGACGTTGACGTAGGGCAGTCCCTCGTTGTGGCCGGCTGTGCACCCGGTCGTGTCGTCATACTCCGCCGGATAGTCGACCAGTACCCGGGCCGTCGCCCGGCTGGCGTTGTCCAGCGCGATGTAGTAGTAGAAGGCGCGAGTCAGGTCCACCGCGCCCAGAAACAGCAGCACCAGGACTGGCACGATCAATGCGAACTCGACCAGTGACTGGGCGCTGCTCCCACGAGCGCGCGTCCGGTGAACTCCCCTGAGCACGAGCACTACCATAAAGACGCCCGCGTACGGCGAGTATTACGGCCACGGTGGGTACAAAGGGCGGGGGAGTTCGTCACGAAACTGTCACATCAGGTGACGGACTTGTGATGACTACTGGGTCAGGCCCTTGATCACCGGGATCTTGGTCGGGTCGAAGGTCTCGGTCACGTTCCCGGTGCCGTTGACCTTCATGGTCCAGGCGACGATCTGCCCCACGCCCCACCCACCGCCCGCCCCGCCGATCTGCATGTTGTCGGCCGGGCCGTAGATCGAGCCGTAAATGCTGTAGTTGGAGTTGCCCAGGATGGCCACCACGTTGGTCCCCCAGGGCGCGGCCGTACACGTCGTCTGCCAGTTGGGCATCGTCTCCACATAGATGCTGATGTTGTAGTACTTCGGTGACGGCTGAAGGGTGACGGTGGCGGCAGCGGTCACGCTGAACTGGTGCTGGCTGCAGGTGGTGAAGCCCGAGGTGTTGGCCGGCGTGATCTCGATGATCGCGCCGGTGTCCGAGGGAGCCGTGTACGGGAGGGTCAGCGGGCAATTGACGCTGGCGCCCGCCGAGATCACCTCCCCTACGTTCATGGTTCGCAAGGTGCCTTGGACCTGGACGCCGCCCGCGTCAACGTGGAAGACTCCCGGGAGGAGCACGCCAGTCCCGCCGCCCTGGATTTGAATCTTGTTGCCGTAGTGCCCGGGACAGAGATAGTTGGGCGGCCCGTTCAGCACGCTGGCGCCGTTCGTGGCGACAAACGCGGGCGCGGGCGGCTCCGGATAGCCAGGATCGCTGAGGACCTGGGTCGTGCTGCGGGCCTGCCCCTGGCTCTGCGGACAGAGCACCTGGGCGCTGGGGAGCGAGGTCGGGGTCACGGTCCAGATCTCACCGTTGTTACCCGTACTGGGCGGATCCGGCGGGCAGACCCCGCTGCCGAACTGGACCGTCCCGTTCTGCAGGTTGGCGCTGGCGTTGGAGTAGACGCCACCCCGATCGGCCGTGCCGCCGCCGCCATTCAAGATCAGTCTGACAGGCGATCCGCTAAACGTCAGGTTGTTGAAGTTCGGGCTGTAGGCGCGCTGCAGCAGCACCAGGGCGAACGGCAGCGTCCCGTTCTCGGCCGTCGCCTGGACCTGGAGCTGCATGGTGGGCGCGAACCCGTGGACTGGCGCGATCATGGTCGAGATGGAGTGCTGGAGCGTTACCTGATAGGTGATGGGAGTGGCATTCATGGTCACGGTGTAACTGGCGCCGATGTTCAGCGGGCCCCAGCTCGCCGTCGTCGGCGCCGTCAGGCCCGAGGTGCTGGTGCCGGGCAGGTTCTTGACCATGAACTGGAGCGCCTGGGTGTGGGCCGCGGCGTAGCTCGGGTAGGGAAGGACCTGCAGCTGCTCGGCGGCGGCCAGCGCGCCGGCGTCGGCGGCATCCTGCAACT
>DASQAY010000078.1:0-2574 GCA_035635515.1 Candidatus Eiseniibacteriota bacterium
GGTCGCGGTCGCCGACGACCTGGATAGGGCGTACCGGCACGCGCTGGCCGGCGACCCGCGCTCGGCTTTTGGGGGGGTGGTCGCCCTCAACCGGCCACTCGACTCGCCGACGGCGGCGGTGCTGGCCCAGACGTTCTTCGAGGTCCTGGTCGCCCCCGCCTTTGACCCGGGCGCCCTGGAGGCGCTCAGCAAGCGGCCTAAACTTCGCGTGCTGCAGCCCGGACCCGGCCCCGCCATCCCGCCCTTGGAGGCGCGTCCGCTCAGCGGCGGCTTCCTGGTGCAAACCGCCGACCAGGCTGGACATACCCTAGGCGAGGCCAAGGTGGTGACGCAGCGCGAGCCCAGCCAGGCGGAGTGGAAGGACCTGCAATTCGCCTGGACCGTGGTCAAGCACGTGCGGTCCAATGGCATCGTGCTGGCCTACCAGGGGGCGGCGGTGGGCGTGGGCGCCGGTCAGATGAGCCGGGTGGAGGCGGTGGAGCTGGCCGTCAAGCGGGCGGGGAGCGACGCCTCGGGGACGGTGCTGGCCAGCGATGGCTTCTTTCCCTATCCCGACGGGGTGGCGACCGCCGCGGCGGCGGGGGTGCGCGCCATCGTGCAGCCCGGTGGATCATTGAAAGACACCGAGGCGATCGCCGCCGCGGACGCGGCCGGTATGGCCATGGTCTTCACCGGCGAACGCCACTTCAAGCATTAGGCCGCCAAGCTTGCGAGCCGGATCGGCAAGCGCTATGGTGGCTTGACTCGGATGAGTGCACTGGTCCATCAGGAGCCGGTCCCTGAGCTGTCGACCGGCCCGGACATCACGCTCGAAGAGCTGCAGCTGGCAGCGCGGAATCACTCGATGCCGCTGGAGGCACTGCAGTATCCGATCACCCCGGTCGGCATGCACTATCTGCTGACCCACTTCGACATTCCACGGATCGATCCGGCCGAGTGGCGCCTCACGATCGGCGGCCGCGTGCGCCATCCCTTTACGCTCACACTTGAAGACGTGAAGGGGCGGCCGGCCGTCACCCGGGCCGTGACCCTGGAATGTGCCGGCAACGGCCGGGCTAAGCTCTCGCCCCGGCCGATCAGCCAACCGTGGCTATTCGAGGCTGTCGGGAACGCCGAGTGGACGGGCACGCCACTACGGCCGATTCTGGAAGAGGCCGGACCGCTCGACGATGCGGTGGACGTGGTCTTCACCGGCCTGGATCGGGGAGTCCAGGGTGGCATCGAGCAGCAATACGAGCGGAGCTTGCGGCTGACGGAGGCTTCGCGCGAAGACCTCTTCCTGGCCTACGCTGTCAACGGACAACCCCTGCCACCCCAACACGGGTTCCCCCTGCGCCTGGTGGTACCGGGTTGGTACGGCATGACCCACGTCAAATGGCTCCGCTCCATCACCGTGGTGAACCGCCCCTTCCGTGGCTACCAACAGGAGCCCGCCTATCACGTCACCAGTTCAGAGGATGAGCTGGGTGAGCCCGTCACCCGAATCCTGCCCCGATCGCTGATGCTGCCGCCGGGCATCCCCGATTTCCTACCGCGTTCACGCCGCCTCGGGCTCGGGACGTGGGTCCTCGAGGGCCGGGCCTGGTCGGGCCAGGGACGCGTCGTTCGGGTTGAAGTCAGCACCGACGGCGGACGCTCGTGGATGGATGCTGAGCTTGGAGAGGACGGTGGCGACTTCGCCTGGCGGTCATGGCGGTCCCCATGGGTGGTTGCTCAGGAGGGCGAATACGAGCTGTGCTGCCGGGCGACCGACGCCACCGGAAGCGTGCAGCCGCTCACCACTCGCTGGAATGCGCAGGGGATGTGCAACAACCAGGTGCAGCGCATCACGGTGGTGGTTGGAGAGCAGCTCGTGCCCGTCCAGCCTCCGGTCGACGGCATTCCCTGAATCGTTTGGCGGCAGTGGTGCCGCCGGGCTGCTATTCTTGATCGCAAGTCTTCGGGGCAGGGGTGAAACTCCCTGATCGGCGGTACAGCCCGCGAGCGGCCAGACGGCTGCATGACCCGGTGTGATTCCGGGGCCGACCGTACAGTCGGGATGAAAGAAGACCCTTGAAAGCGGGCGTGAATGCCCCCTGACGTTGCCCCGACGGCCCAAGGAGCGGACGTCGATGGCAATCACGAAGCTGAAGAGCCAACCGGCAAGGACGTCGAGCCGCGGATTCATCGACCGTTTCTCCATGTTCTTCGTTGCGCTGGCGGCCGTCCTCTGGGCCTCGGATGCCTACTTCCGGGCCCAGCTGATCCCGCCGCTGGGCAAGCTGACGGCCTCGCAGATCGTGGTGGTCGAGGACGGGCTGATCACGCTCTTCCTCGTCGCGTTCCTGGTGCGAGGTTGGGACGAGATGCGCCGCCTGGGATCAAGAGGCTGGCTCGCGGTAACCCTGATCGGCATTGGTCCCCAGGCGATTGCCACCGTCCTCTTCACCCAGTCGTTCTCCTACCACCACTACGCTGAAACCTTCGTCCTTCAGCAGACGCAGCCGTTGATCGCCATCGTGCTGGCCTGGGTCGTCCTGGGCGAGCGTCGCCGTCCCTGGTTCTGGCCAATCGCCGCCCTCGCCCTGGTGGGGG
>DASQAY010000079.1:0-3666 GCA_035635515.1 Candidatus Eiseniibacteriota bacterium
GGAGCGCGCCGGTGGTGCCCTTTGCGATCTGGGCCGTCTTCCTCGACCCCCGCCGTCCCCTGCGAACCGCCCCGGCCGCCCTCCGCCTGGTCGGGCAGGCCGTACTGCTGGTGGCCACCCTGTTGTTCGCCGTGCTCGTCCTCGGCCTGGGTCTCAACTGGGTATTCGACCCAACTCGAGTCGTCTAGTCCTGGCTGCCGCAAGGGTGGAGGGCAAGCGGCGCGACTTGACAAGGCTGTGTATACACGTATATACTACATTGGTGAAGATGGTAAAGGTTCGCCGAGTGGGCAACAGCAGCGTGATGACCTTGCCCCGCGGCCTGGAGCGGCTGGGCTATACGCCCGACAGCCAGGTCCTTGTGGAGGAGCTTCCCTCGGGTCAGCTTCTGGTCACACCGGCCGAGAAGATCCGTACGCGCATCCGGAAGATCGGCCGCAGGGTGGTCGCGGAGGATCGCGAAGCGCTGCGGATCCTCGAAGCGCACGACCGCCGAGGTTAGCAGCTGGCGGGCGAGCAATCGCCGGAGACCGTCTACCTCGACCGTGACGATGTCACAGGGATTTACGGCGAGATCTTCGGCTGTACGGATGACGTGGCCCGAAATCAACTGCGCGACCCGAAGGGGCTGGACGCGGCACTAATGAGGCCGAGTTCCTACGCGTTCTATCAATCCGGTGACCTCGCCTTGCAGGCGGGTGTCCTTGCTCACGGCATCGCCGAAGGCCAGTACTTCGTTGATGGTAATAAGCGGACTGCGTTGGCGGCGATGCACACTTTTCTGGTTACCAACGGCTTTGAAATCCAGGCTTCGCAACCGCAGCGAGCCCAGTGGATACTGGATCTTGCCACGCCGGGAAGCACATCGGAGGAGAAGATTAGCAACCTCGCCGGCAAAATCCGCGTGTCGTTGATCCCGCATCCCGACCAGGTTGATTAGGTCAGGAGCAGTTGCCGGGTCCCGTCATTGGTCTGGCCTCGACTGGGTCCGAGCCTCACCGGGTCGCCTGACCTGTCCTGTCCCGGGTCGCGGCGAAACCCCCTCCCCGACCCTCCCCGCAAGGGGGAGGGAGATCTCGTGGCGTTGGCCTGGAGTCCGCGGGTGGCTCCGGGTGGTTTTGGTGGTCTCACGCAATAGGCTTCATCACCCGTTCGATGAGCTCGTCATGCAGGGAACCCTGGACGACCACGTCCTTGGTGCCGCGGTAGAGGTTCATCCCTTCCAGATCTGCCTGGAACGCCTGATACCACTTTTGAAAGTCGGCGAGGTCAGGAAAGTCCATTTCGAGGACGACCTCGTTGCCGGTGCCGACCGTCGGCACCCAGACGCTGGCCTCAGGCCAACCCCTTCGGTGGAAGATGATGTTCAGCTCTTGCCAGGCCTTCAGGAACTCGTTGAAGCGTCCGTAGAGCACCTGCTGAGTGGCTCGGTACCGATACATTGTGGTCCCTCCCTTGGAACGACCCCTGGTCATTCAACGATCGCGGGGGTCGGACTCCTCCGGGTCCCTCGAGGGAGTTAGGCGGCGGCCTGGCTCAGAGACTCGCGGGGCGCCGCCGCCGTGGGTGCCGCTGTGAGCCGCCAGGCTGCCAGCAGCCAGGCGACCTCGGTGACGATCAGCACCGGCCCCAGGAGGACGCCCCGGCCATCGAAGCCCCAGTAGGAGATGGCCAGCAGCAACAGGTAGCCGCCTGCCAGGATCCGGCGCTGCCACTGGTCGAGAGATCCATGCAGCGCAATCGCGCCCGCCAGCAAGAGCGTGGCCAGGTCCTGATCGTGGAGATACGGCGTGACCAGCAGAGAGCCGACCAGGCCCACCGCCATCGGCATGGCGATTCCCGCCGCCCGTTGCCGATAGGCTACCGCCAGCGTCAGCACCACGATCAGGCCCCGCACCACCAGGGGTCCGACGCCATGGCCGAGGAGTCCCTGGATGGTGAACTGGGCCGGCACCAGGACCTCGGGTCCGGCGGCCGCCGCCCCGACTATCCGAGCGGCCCAGGCATGCATGCCATCGAGCCCGGTGGTGGCCACCGCGATCGCCGCGATCCCGGCCGACCCAACTGCCCAGCTGAGGACGGTGCGCCAGTACCCGGTGACCAGCAGGGCGAAGGGAACGAGAAAGGCGACCTGTGGTTTGAACACCAGCGCGGCGAGCAGCAAACCGGAGACCACCTCCCGTCGCTGCCTCAGAAACCACCAGGCAGCCGCGACGGCAACCAGCTCGACGATCAACACGTCACCCAGCACCACCGCGAAGAGCACCGGGAAGAGCGCCAGCGCGGCGGCCACGGCGGTCCAGCGCGCCAATCGGGTGCGTCCCGGGGCGACCAGGTGGCAACCCAGGAACAGAAGGCCTACCAGCATCGCAGTCCAGCAGGCGAGGGCCACCGGCATGGGGAGCAGCGCGAGCGGCGCCGCCAGCCACGCCACCGGCGGTGCCAGGAGAGTCGGGAACCAGGGCATCGCGTCGGGGCCACCGAGAGCCAGCCATTCCTGCCGCTGGGCCCCCAGGTCGTAGAGCCGGCTCCATCCCTGGTGCAGGCCTACCCGCGCCATCAGATAGAAACAGGAGCTGAAGTCGGAGAATCCAGGATGATGCACGATGAAGGTTCCCCAGGTCGCCGCGGTGGCACGCACCTGGTTCAGCGCCAGGGCGGCGCCGATGAAGAAGATCAGGAGCTGCGCCGTCGGACGCGCCGGAGAGCGCATATGGCTAATAACCCGGCGCCTGGGCGAACTTTGCGATCAGCCCGCGGGGGCCTTCACGTACTCCCGCAGCCAGCTCACCAGCTGTCCCACCATTTCGTAGCGACCGAAGGAGGGCATCAGATACACGCCCTGGACCAGGTCCCGCGTTTCCTCCAGCAGCTCGCGGGACTGGGCCAAGCCTTCCTGGATGCCATTCTCGCCGGCCTTCCGCATCCGGTCCCGGAGCGCCTGCGGGACCACGATCCCCGGCACCTCGTTGTGCATGAACTCGGCATGGCGCGAGCTCTGCAGGGGCAGCACGCCCAGCAGGAAGGGAACGGGCAGGGGGCCCGTGCGCTGGAAGAAACGCTCCAGGGTCTTGAGGTCGTAGAGCGGCTGCGACATGGCCACGTGGGCCCCCGCCTCGATCTTCTGCCGGAACCGGTCTAGCTCGGTCTCCAGGTCTTCGGCCGACGGGTTGACGGCGCAGGCGATGGTGAAGGCCGCCGGCTTGCCGATGGAGGTGCCCAGCCAGTCGTAGCCCTCGTTGAGGCGGCTCAGGATCTTGATCAGCCCAATCGAGTCGACATCCCACACCCCGGTGGCCGATGGGTAGTCGCCGATCCTGGGCGGGTCACCGGTGAGGGCGATGACGTTGCGCACCCCCATGGCGTGGGCCCCGATCAGCTCGGCCTGCAGCGCCATCAGGTTCTTGTCCCGGCTGGTGAAATGGATGATGGTGTCGATGCCCACCTGCTGCCGGATCATCAGCGCCAGCGCCAGGGCGCTCATCCTCACCCGCGCCATCGGGCTGTCGCCGATATTGACGGCATCGGCGCCGGCCTCTTTGACCAGCTCGGCCCCGGCGATGCACTTGGCCGGGTTGAGGCCGCGCGGCGGGTCGATCTCGACGCTGATCACAAAGCGGCGCTCCTGCAGGCGCTGGCCGAAGGGCGTCGGTGGCAGTTCTTCCG
>DASQAY010000080.1:0-9422 GCA_035635515.1 Candidatus Eiseniibacteriota bacterium
CCACGCTGCCCGAAGCATCCCCCCGTCCACCCGGCGGGCGGTGGAAGCGCGCGATCGGCGCTGCGTGGCCGGCCGCTGCGATCGCCCGCCCCAGTGGACCGACTGCCACCACCTCCAACACTGGACTCAGGGCGGGCCGACGACCCTACCGAATTTAGTGCTGCTGTGCCGGCGCCACCACCGGATGGTCCACGAAGGGGGCTGGGCCCTTCGGCGCGGGGAGCATGGACGGTGGGAACTGGTGCCGCCCATGAAGCTGATCGCGGCGCACGCTCGGTCGGCCTGACTCGGGCTATCTGAAGACGACGGCCATGTTGTCGAAGTCGGCCCAGACCGACTCGAACAGCCACTTGCTCACCCAGTACTGGGTGCCGTGCAAGGGGTCATTGACCCGGACCTGCGAAGCCGACACGCCGCTGAGGGTGACCGCGTGCTCGGCATAGGAATAGCGAATGCGACGGCCGTCCCAGGCCGTCCAGGTGCCGAGCCAGGGCTTGCTCCAGTTGGTCTCGATCCAGACCTCCACCGGGTGGCCGGCCAGCAGCTCGTTGTAGATCGTCGACGGCGCGAATCCCTCGCCTCCGTACGTGTTGGGCAGCCCGTGGGATTGGGCGATGGCGACGATGGGCGGGTAGTAGATGCCATATCCGGTCGGGGTCCAGTCGTTGCCCCAGACGTTGCCGACAAAGTTTGTATAAGGGTCTCCCCACTGGAGGACGGTGTGATTCGGACCCATCACCGGGGCGCGGGAGTCGACCGACTCGTTGGCGAAGAGCGCGGCGTCACTGTAATAGTGCCCGTAGGCCGCCAGGCCCATCCGCAGCGCGCTGGTCTCGCAGTCGAGGGTCATGGCCTGCTGGTAGACCGGCACGCCCACCGTCCGATAGCCGGCCGGCGCCATCCAGGGGACGATATCGACAGCCGTCGGAGGCGCGGGCGGCTGGTAAAGCGCATATACACGCAGGTCCACGGCCGGCTCCGCGGTCGTATCGACGATCTCGCCACCGGGCTGCCCCTCGTGCCAGACCTTGAGACGGGTTGTCGTAACCAGCCCGGTCGCGGGGAGCTCCGGAGACGATGACAGCGCCAGTGCCGGCGGGGATGCCGGCGAGGGCCCAGTGGCCAGGGTGCCACTCAGCGTCGCCGTCACGATGACCGCCGTGACGAGGTGCACCAGCCGCAGGGACTTCATCCCTTAACCCCCAAATCGAGATCGAGATTGCGTTCAACCTAGCGGTCGAGTGTTGCGGGTCCAGTTGCATTGCCGGGTAGCGTGGGAGAGGCGTGACCGGGTCGTGCCCGGGGCGCGGCAACCGTGACCGGACCGCGAAGACCCGCTCGTTAGCGTTCTGCAGGTTTTGTGCGGGATTTCGGCCTAATTCGCGTTTGCATCTGCGAAAGGCTCGAAATTTCCGGTCAAATCCGGGCAGTAATGAGAGGAGGAGTTCGATCGTGAAGACATCGAAGTGGACCGCGTCATCGTTCGCGACCATGTTGCACGAGGAGCTGGAGAAGGCGGCCAATGGGGCACGCCGCACCAGCAGCACAACGTTCAAGCTCAAGAAGACGGACGTCCGCCACGCGGTGGAGTCGGTCTTCGAGCATGCCGTCCACGCCGGCGCCACCGGCCAGCGCGTCCGTTTCCCCGTGATCGGTGCCCTGGCGTGGCGCGAGGTCAAGCCACGGCGGGCCGGCATGGGCAAGAACCCGTTCACCGGCGAGAGCATCATGCTGAAGGCTCGGCCGGCGTCCCGCAAGCCGCGCTGGTCGTTCCCCAAGGCCGTGCGCGAGGCCTACGCCCGCAGCTTCCGCAAAGCCGCTTAGCCCTGACTTGACTGTCTACCTTGCCGCCCGGCGGACCCCGCCGGGCGGTTAGTTTTTGCCTTAGCCTAAGCCCGGACTTTGCGCCGCCCTTTCTATACTGAAATCCATGGGCTGGACGAGCAAACCGATCAGGACGATCGAGATTCCGGAGCCGGCGGTCGAACCCCTGTTAACCCCCGGGCCGGCACCCGAACCGCAGCGCGAGCCCGAGCGGCAACCGGTACCCATCGAGCGATGATCCCCGCGGTGGGCTACCGCCTGTGGCGCGTGGATCGCGCCGACGGATGGACCGGCACGCACCTGCAGTCGCTGGTGGCCGAGACGCTCTGGCCGCCGCGAGATCGGCTGGTGGCGGCCTGCTCGGCGTGGCTCGCCCACCGGCGCGGACGGCCGGTCGGCCGCTCGGCGCCTCCCCATGTCTCGCCCGCGCCTGAGTGCAGCTGCGGCGCGCACGCCTTTCACGACCTCCGGCAGATGCTGCGGCAGGCTGACGAACTCGAGTCCCCGGACACCGATCGCTTCGTGTTTGGCGGCGCCGTCCTCTGCTGGGGACGGGTCGTGATCCATCCGGAAGGCATCCGGGCCCAGTACGCACGGCCCCTGGCGCTGTGCCGTCCCCGGGATCGCGAGGTCAGCCTGGTCGTGCAACGCAACTTGCGTGAGGTTGCCGACGCCTACGCGGTCCCGCTGATCGAGGCGGACCACCTGGTCGCCTATGCGCACGAGTTCGGGACCAGTTATCGCCCGGAACCGCAGCGCGTCCGGCTCCTGGGGCGAGCCCGGGAGGCCCTCAGCTGGCTGCGCTGGCCGCGCCGCCGGCCCTAGAGAGTCAATCGCGTAGTTCTGTTGCCAGGACAGCCGCCATCTGCTGACGAAAAGCCGTCGCCCCAGCATTGGCCGGGTGACGGACGTAACGGGCGTCTTGGCCCAGGGCGGCCAGTGCAATCCGGCCGATCGCGATCACGACGCGCGGCCTAACGAGCTCCAGAAACCGTCCCGTCAGGCTCCGACCGGCTGCGATCTCGGCCACCGTCGGCCGCCGGTTCGATAAAGGCTTCCCCGGCTGGTGCGGATGGGTGGGCACCGTATTCCAGAGAACGACCCGCCGCTCCGCACCCAGCCGGTCGAGCAGGCCATGCACGATGGTGCCAGACGGTTCGGACCAGACCCTAGTTTGGCACGTCGTCCGGTAAGGACTCCCCCACCGAAGGAGATCCCGCTCGCTGGTGAAGGCGATGCCCGACCAGCGCATCCCCTGGTAGCCGGCTGCCTCCCCAATCGCCACGATCTCCGCGTCGCGGCGCTGCTCGAGATAGGCACCCAGATTGGCCCGTCGAACGGCGGGGGCATCGGCCACATCGTCTGGGCCGCCCTCCCGATACTGGTTAAAGGTCAGGCCGATCTTTGCCTTGGCCAGCTCGGTCAGCAGCTCGTTCAGGCCCGTGGTCGCCGTCCCGCAATCAGGTCCGCGACCAGACCGGTCCATCCGGTCTGGTGGGAGGCGCCCAGCCCCGCTCCCGTGTCGCCGTGAAAGTATTCAAAGAACAGGAGGCGGTCCTGCCAGGCCGGGTCTGGCTGGGACGTTCCGAAGACGGGTCGCCGGCCGTCACCGTTTCTTAAGAACAGGGCAATCAGGCGCCGCCTGAGTTCGTCCGCCACGCCGGACAGGCTCAGGCTGCGGCCGGATCCCGTGGGAAATTCGACCGTAAACCCCGGACCAAAGTAGCGGTCGTAGCGGCGCAATGCCTCAATGAACAGGTAGTTCAACGGGAACCACACGGGTCCCCGCCAGTTGGAGTTGCCGCCAAAGAGTCCGCTGGTCGACTCGGCCGGCTCGTAATCCAGCCGGGCGACCCCCGAGCCCAGGTCGATCTCGAATGGATGATCCCGCAGCCCTTGCGAGAGCGAGCGCAGGCCGAACGAAGATAAAAACTGGCTCTCATCCAGGGCCGACGCCAGCACCCGGCGCACCCGGTCCGGGCCGGCAATCGAGAGCAGGTAATACCCGCCGGTGCCCGGCTTGGCGATGTGATCCAGGACGGCCGCGACCTCCGGATGATTCGTCACATACCACTCGGCCCGCCGGGCGAAGTCAGGCAGCCGGCCCAGCGTCTCCGGGCCCAGGGTGGTGACCGCGTTGAGCGGGATCAGCCCCACCATCGATTTGGCGCGCAGCGGCAGCCGGCGATCGTCGCCCAGATGCAAGACGTCATAAAAGAATCCGTCGTCTTCATTCCAGAGCCCCTGGGCGTCCACCGCCCGCGCGATCAGGGTGAAGTGTTCGAAGAACTTGGTGGCGATGTCCTCGTAGGCGGAATCGTGTTCCGCCAGGAGTAAGGCCAGCTCCAGCAGGTTCAGGCAGTACATCGCCATCCACGCCGTCCCGTCTGACTCTTCCAGGTGCCCCATCAGGGGCAGGGCCGCCGACCGGTCGAAGGGGCCGATGTTGTCCAGGCCCAGGAAGCCGCCCTCGAACACATTGTTGCCTTCTTCGTCCTTGCGATTGATCCACCAGGTGAAGTTCAGCAGCAATTTGTGGAACACGCGCTCCAGGAACTCATAGTCCCGCGACCCGTCGATCTCGAACACGCGAAGGGCAGCCCAGGCGTGCACCGGCGGGTTGACGTCAGAGAACGCCCACTCGTAGGCGGGCAGCTGACCGTTCGGGTGCATGTACCACTCCCGGCACAGCAGGACCAACTGGTGTTTGGCGTAGTCGGGGTCGACGTGCGCCAGGGCGACACAGTGAAACGCCAGGTCCCAGGCCGCGTACCACGGATACTCCCACTTG
Organism: Candidatus Eiseniibacteriota bacterium; assembly: GCA_035635515.1. GTDB lineage: Bacteria > Chloroflexota > Dormibacteria > CF-121 > CF-121 > CF-121. Next base: position 4,616 of record DASQAY010000080.1, read on the forward strand.
TCGGGCATGGAGATCACATCGCGATTGTCCAGGTGTGTCCAGCCGGCATTGCGGCCGTGCTGATGGCCGGGCGGCGGGACCGGACCGGCCGGGTCGCCCCGCAGCCACTTCTCGACTTCGAGGTGGTAGTACTGCTTGGACCACAGCATGCCGGCGAAGGCTTGGCGCATGACCAGCGCTTCATCGGCCGAGGCATCGGCCGGCGTGAGCGCCGCATAGAAGGCGTCAGCTTCCTGCTGCCGCTGAGCCATCGCCTGGTCGAAGCTGGGCCCGAAGGCTGGCTGCCCGTCCGTCAGGCGCAGACGGATGGTGGCCGAGCGCCCCGGCTGGACAACAAGCCGATACCGCAGGGCAGCCTTGGTGCCGATCTGCTCCGGGTTAACAGTCGGCAGGCCGGCGATGACGTGATCGTTGATACCGTCCTTAGGAAATGGAGTCGTCCCCGTCGTCCCGGCCACGCCCCACAGCCGCGCGGCGTTCGACTCGTTCTCGCAGAAGAGCATCTCGAAGTCGCCCTCGCCAGCGAAGGCCATGGGCGGCAGCACCCGATGCTCCGACTGGATCATCCGGTTCCCCGCCCGCAACCGCGGCCGGCGGTCGTCGTATCCCCACGACCAGGTGTTCCGAAACCAGATGGTGGGCAGGACGTCCAGCGTGGCCGCCTCGGGACCGGCGTTGCGAACGGTCAGACGAATCAAGAGATCGTCCGTCGACGCCTTGGCGTATTCCGCCGTAATGTCCCAATACCGGTCGGTGTTGAATACTCCCGTGTCCAGCAGCTCGTACTCCGGGTCCGCCCGGCTACGCCGGCGGTTTTCCTGGACTAGCTGCTCGTAGGGAAAGGCCGCCTGCGGGTAGACATAGCGCCAGCGCATCCAGGAGTGCGTCGGCGTCGAGTCCTCATACCACCAGTACTCCTTGACATCTTCGCCGTGGTTGCCCTCGCTCCCGGTGAGCCCAAAGTGGCGTTCTTTCAGGATTGGATCGCGGCCGTTCCAAAACGCGAAAGCCAGGCACAGGATCTGCCGGTCATCGCAGATCCCGCCCATGCCATCTTCGTTCCAGCGATAGGCGCGGGAGCGGGCGTGGTCGTGGGGGAAGTACTCCCACGCGTTTCCGGTATCGCTGTAGTCCTCGCGAACGGTGCCCCAGGCGCGCTCGCTGAGGTACGGGCCCCAGCGCTTCCAGGGCGCGCCCGCGGTTCGGGTCTGGCTCAGTCGTTCGCGTTCAGCGTCCATTAGCCGAAGACCTCCAGCCGGCAGGCGGTGTCCGGCTTCACCATGATGGTCAAACGAGCGGTGCTCGGGTCCCATGCGCGGCTTACGACACAGTCCGCCGAGACCAGCGGCGCCGCCAGCGTGAGGCTGGACCAGCCGATGACGATTGGATCGTGCGCATGACCGGCATCAACGGTGAGGGTCAGCCGGCCCCGGATGCCGTCCCCGCGGCCGGCCGTCACACCGCGGGGCGCGGCCACCAGGTAGGGGCGAGCCAGGTGGCGCAGGAACTCGAGATTGACCCGCTCGCCCGATGCGTCGCGAATGCCCCAGTACCGGTTCTCCCGCCATTGCCACCAGGCCCAGCCGATATGGAGGTCATCGGCATTGTTCAGGGCGGCATCGGCATAGCCGACCGCTCCCGGCTGGGTCAGGTCGTGACCGAATTCGCCGACCCACCAGGGCGCACTCAACGCCTGTGCTTCCCGCACCCGCTGGGCGAAGCGGTCGGCCAGCGGCCCGGGGTCGCCGGTCCAGAAGGGCGGGACCAGGGACCCTTCGTAGACATGGTCCGCATAGACGAGGTTCCGCGCCTGGATCGGTCGCACGGCCGTGTTCAGCGTGAAGAGCAAGATGCCCTCCAGAAAGAACAGATGATTCGGATCGATGGCTCCGACGGCTTCGATCATTCGTTGGTAAAACGGCCACATGGAATATTTCTCGAAAATCTGCGGCGGGATCGGGAGGGGATGCGGTTCGTTGAACAGGTCGTAGCCGGCGACTCCCGACGTGTCCCGGAACCGCGTCGCCACGGCGCGCCAGGCGCGGGCCAGCTCTGCCTGCCAATCGGAGGCCAGCCAGAAGTACGTCTCCGCCGACCAGGCTGCCGGGGAGAGCGCCGGCCCCCACGAGAACTGCGGCAGGGGATTGACATTCGGCACCAGCGGCAGCGTCGCCCAGCCGGGCGCCCCCGAGTAGCCGAATGCCGGGCTCCAGCCGAGCCGGAAGTGCATGTCCAGCACGACGTACAGACCGTGCTGGTTGAGCATCGCGGTGGCGGCGGCGATATGGTCCAGATATTGCCTGTCAATCTGGCCGCGCGTGGGTTCCAGCTGCGACCAATCGATGCCCAGCCGGACGACGTCGAAACCGGCCTGCTGCATGAGGCTGGCATCTTGCTCGTCGAGCGGCGCCGGCGGATGCGCCGGATAGGCGACCAGGGCGCCGACATTGAAGCCACGTAGGAGAACGGTCCGACCCAGGGCGTCCTGGACGCGGCCGTCGCTCACATGCAGCCAGGGCAGCCCCGGCTCGCCGCCCGATAGTGTGGCCGGAGGAACGCTCACCGTGAGCGGACCGACGGGCGCATAGGCCAGGGCGACCAGCAGCGCCACGATCGTGAGGAGCCCAACCACGGCTGCCCGGGACCGGCTCGGCCGCTTGGCCATGGGCGGACGGCCTTACTCCAAGGACCCGAGCACCCGGCAGCCCGACGGGCTGGCGATGATGCACGCAGTCGCCATGCCCAGGAACAGGCCGTGGGCCATCACGCCCAGGGTCGCATCCAGCGCGGCGGCCAGCCCGGCCGGCTCGGCGATGCCGCCGGCGATGCTCAGGTCGATCACGAAGTTCCCATTGTCCGTGACGAACGGATGCTCCTGACCCCCGCGCAGTTGCCAGCGGGTGGCCAGCCGCTCGAGGCGGCGGGCGGTCTGCAGCCAAAGAAAAGACGAGATCTCGACTGGAAGAACGCCCTGCCCCAGGCGCGGCACCAGCTTGGACTCGTCGGCAATAACGATAAATCGCTGGGCGGCCGCGGCGACTAATTTTTCCCTTAGCATCGCCCCGCCTCGCCCCTTGATCAGGTTGCGCTGCGGATCGATCTCGTCGGCCCCGTCGACGGCCAGATCCAGCGGCCCGTCGATTGAATCTTGAAGTTGAATGCCGGCGGCGGCGGCCTGGTCGGCGGCGGCCCGCGACGTCGGGACCCCGCGCACGGTGACGCCGCGAGCGACCAGTCGGCCGAGGGCGGCGATGAACAGCGCGCTCGTGCTCCCCGAGCCCAGGCCGATGACCATCCCCGGGCGGACCAGTTCCAGTGCCCGCTCTGCTGCGGCGGCTTTCAGCGACTCGATCTCGGTCATGTTAGACGCATGTCCGCCTTCTTACCGCATTCTTAAGGACACCAATCACGATATATGCCCGTGAGCCTGGGCCAGCGCATCCTGGTCGTGGACGACGATCCGATGGTCGCCTCCACCATCGAGCGCGTGTTGCGACCCGAAGGCTATGACGTGGAGGTGGCGCTGGGCGGCCTGGCCGCCCTCAGCCGGGCCAGGGAGCATCGGCCGGACCTGGTGGTGCTGGACGTGATGATGCCGGGCGTCGACGGCCTGGAAGTCTGCCGGCAGCTGCGCGCCGACGACGACCTGCCGATTCTCCTTCTGACTGCTCGGGGAGGGACCGCCGATCGGGTGCGCGGCCTCGATACCGGCGCGGACGATTACCTGGTCAAGCCGTTTGCCTACCCCGAGCTGCTGGCCCGGGTTCGGGCGTTGCTCCGGCGCGCATCGCCCGGGGCGGGCGAGACGCTCCGGTTCGCCGACCTGTCCATGGATGCGAATGCGCACGACGTCCGCCGCGGTGACCGGCGGATCCAGCTGACGGCGCGCGAATTTACCCTACTCGAGCACTTCCTTCGGCATCCGCGCCAAGTGCTGAGCCGGGACCAGCTCCTGCAAGCCGTGTGGCCGCGCGAAGAAGCCGACGATAATGTCGTCGCCGTCTACATCGGATACCTGCGTCAGAAGCTGGAAGAACATGGAGCACAACGGCTGATTCAGACCGTCCGCGGGTTCGGCTACAGCCTGCGGGAGGACTGACCGGTGTCGTTTCGGTTCCGCCTCACGCTCTTTGGCGCCGGCGTGGTGGCCCTCACGCTTCTGGCTTTTGGCTGGCTGGTCTATCAACTGGCAGCCCATACCCAGGGGACCGACCAGGACAAGGCCCTGAGTCAGCGCGCGGTGGAGGCCGTCGCCGCGGCGCAGGCAATGCCGTCCGACACGCCGGCGACCCTGGCGAGCCTGAGTAGCGCCGAGGACTTGCGCAGCCACACGGACGTTTTCATTCTGGTCTTGAGTGCGTCGGGGACATTGCGCTCCACCAGTGCCCGCGTTGCTGAAGCGCCGCCGGTCATCCCCCTGGACGTCCTTCAGCAGGCCGCCAGCCGGGGCCAGCTCCTGACCACGCTGAACGAGTCCGGGATTCCGGTCCGCGTCTCCGTGCGACCGTGGACGCACACCAACCAGGGTCTCGATGGCTTCGTAGTGGCCGGCCAGCCGATCAGCGTCCAGTCGACCAATCTGAATGGACTCAAGGCGTTCCTGATCATCTCGGCGATCCCTGCCCTGCTGGCGGCGCTGGGCGCCAGCTGGCTGGTCACCGGCCGAGCGCTGCGACCGCTGCGAACCGTCGCCCAAACCGCGCAAGCCATCGGCCGCACCCGGGACCTCCAGCAGCGGCTGCCGCAGCGCGAGGGCAAGGACGAGCTCAGCCAGCTGAGCCAGAGCTTCAACGAGATGCTCGCCCAG
>DASQAY010000081.1:0-2751 GCA_035635515.1 Candidatus Eiseniibacteriota bacterium
CGAGCGCGGAGCGGATGTGCCACCAGGGCCTGGCGCGAACCTTTCAGATGCCGCAGCCATTCCCCCGGATGACCGCGCTCGATACCGTCCTGGTCGCGGCCCAATTCGGTGCCCCAGGCAACGGCATGGCGCCGCGAGAGCTAGCGCGCCGATGCCTGGCCGAGGTCGCCTTCCCGCACCCGGAGACCACCCCGGTGAGCGGCCTCAATACGGTCGAGCTCAAGCGGCTCGACCTGGCGCGCGCCCTGGCCTCGCGGCCCAAGCTCTTGCTGCTCGATGAACTGGCGGCGGGCCTGATGACCGGGCAGCTGGCCCCGTTGATGGACATCATCCGCCGGGTGCGCGATAGCGGGGTGACCATCATCATGGTCGAGCACGTGATGCCCACCATCATGGGCCTCTGCGACCGGCTGGCCGTGCTGCGCCAGGGGGAGAAGATCGCGGACGGGCCGACCCGGGACGTCGCGCGCGACCCGCTGGTCATCGAGGCCTACCTCGGTGAGAGACACAAACCGGATGCTGCGAGTCACTGAGCTCGACGCCGGGTACGGGTTCCTCCAGGTCGTCCACGGCGTCAACCTGCAGGTCAACCCGGGCGAGCTGGTGGCCCTGCTGGGTCCTAACGGCGCCGGCAAATCGACGACCCTCAAATGCATTGCCGGTCTGCTGCGGCCCTGGAAGGGCGACATCGCCTTCCAGGGGCGTTCGATCGGCGGCCTTCGCGGTGACCGGGTGAACCGGCTCGGCATCGGACTGGTCTCGGAGGCCCTCAACCTGTTCACCGGTATGACCGTCTACGAGAACCTGCTGATGGGGGCCTACGCGGTGCCCGACGCTGAGAAGCGGCGGCGCAGCCTGGATTTCGTCTTCGGCCTGTTCCCGCGACTGGCCGAGCGCCGGCCCCAGCTGGCCGGCACGCTCAGCGGCGGCGAGCGCAAGATGCTCGCCCTCGGCCGCGCCCTGATGGGGGGGCCGAGCCTGCTGCTGGTGGACGAGCCCTCCCTTGGGCTGGCGCCCAAGCTGACGCAGCAGGTCTTCGAGGCGCTGCGCAAGTTGAGCGATGATGGCCTGACCATCCTGCTGGTCGAGCAGAATGTGACGGCCACCCTGGAGATGGTCGATCGCGCCTACGTGCTGGAGCAGGGCGAGATCGTGCTCGAGGGCTCCGCCCAGAAGCTGTCCGAAAGCGAGCACGTGAAGAACGTCTACCTGGGAGCCATGGCATGAGCGTGGCCGTCCAGCGGCTGGGCCGGGAATTTCGATCACCGGTGGCCACCGGGTTGATCGTCGGCGTGCTGGCCCTGGCGATTTTCGGGGTGGTCCGCGGCGGGACCTTTATCCTGGTGGACAGCCTGGTCACCGGCGCCATCTGGGCGCTGGTCGCGGCCGGCCTGGCCCTCACCTTCGGCGTCATGGGTGTGCCCAACTTCGCCCAGGGGGAGTTCTTCATGGTGGGCACGCTGTCCGGCTATCTGGTGTACACGGCGTTGAGCGGCGTGCAGGGGCGCCCCTACGTCCCCGTCGTGACCATCCTGATGGCGCTGCTGGTCGGGTTTGTGTTGGGGGCCCTGGTGGACCTGGCGGTGTTCGCCCAGATGCGCCGCCGCATTCGCGAGGGCTGGGTGATGAACACCTTCGTCGTCACCGTCGGCATCTCCGTGGTCATGATCAACGCCCACCAGCTCATCTGGGGCACGGATTACAAGGGCATCGTGGCGTACTTCAACGGGCCGCCGGTCCATGTCCTGGGGGTCTCGATCGCGCTCGATCGCGTGTTCGCCATCAGCGTCGCCGCGGTCGCCATCGCCGGCCTGTGGTGGCTGCTGTCCTACTCTCGGATCGGCCGCGCCATCCGGGCGGTCTCGCAGGACGAACCGGGCGCGCTGATGGTGGGCATCAACGTGGGCCGCATGCGCACCTTGACCTTCGGCATCAGCAGCGGCTTGGCGGCGCTGGCCGGCGCCACCCTCCTGTTCCAGTTCCCGTCCTTCCCGTTCGTCGGCGTCAAGCCCCTCTACGTCGCCTGGACCGTGGTCATCCTGGCCGGGCTGGGCAACGTGGGCGGCGCCGTCGTGGCCGGCTTCATCATTGCCTTGCTGGAGGCCAACACGGGGTTCTTCATCGGCTCGGCCTGGGAGGACGTGGTGCCCTTCGCGCTGATCGTGCTCATCCTGGCGGTTCGGCCCACGGGCCTGTTTGGTCGGGCCGTGCGCTCGGTGTGGGAACAGTGAAGGCATTCCTGTGGCGGCGGCGCGGTCTGGGTCTGGCGTTGCTGGCGCTGGCCGTCCTGCCGTTGATCCCGCCCTTCGACGCGGAGAACTTGCGGCGGTGGCTCGTGATCGGCGCCTTACTTGCCGGCTGGGCGATCGCGTTCGACTTCACCGCCGGGTACATCAACGTGGTCAACTTCGGATTTGCGGCGTTTGCCGGTGCCGGCGGCTATGCCTCCGCCCTCGTCACCATCCACTACGGATTACCCATCTGGATGAGAATGTTCGCGGGCGTCCTCCTAGCCGGCATCCTCGGGTTCTTGACGGGCGTCCTGACGCTGCGGTTCCGCGGCATCTACGCGGCGGTGGCAGCCTGGTTCCTGGGATTGGCCCTGCTGGGGATCACGCGGAACGTGTCCCCGATCACGCGTGGCCCGCTCGGACTGAGCGTGCCCACCTTCTTCACCACCGACTCGAACCTGCCCTACTACTACGTCGTGCTCGGGATGATGCTGGTGACCTACCTGGTCCTCAAGGCGGT
>DASQAY010000082.1:0-2346 GCA_035635515.1 Candidatus Eiseniibacteriota bacterium
CGCCAGCCGGCACATGCCTCGCTGGCATCCCGTCTCCATTTCCGGGTACCACATCCGCGAGGCCGGGTCGACGGCCGTGCAGGAGCTGGCCTTCACCCTGGCCGATGGCATGGCCTACGTCGATGCCGCGATCAAGGCCGGTCTCGATGTGGACGAGTTCGCCCCCCGCCTCTCGTTCTTCTTCAACGCCCACATCGATTTCTTCGAGGAAATCGCCAAGTACCGGGCGGCGCGGCGGCTGTGGGCCCACATCATGCGGGACCGCTACCACGCCAAGAATCCGCGCTCCTGGATGTGCCGCTTCCACACCCAGACCGCGGGCTGCTCGCTGACCGGACAGCAGGTGGAGAACAACATCTCCCGGACCGCGTTCGAGGCCCTCTCGGCGGTGCTGGGTGGGACCAACTCCCTGCATACCAACTCCATGGACGAGGTGCTGGCGCTGCCCACCGAGAAGGCGGCCCAGGTGGCGCTGCGGACCCAGCAGATCATCGCCCACGAGACCGGCGTCACCAACACCATTGATCCGCTGGCAGGGTCGTACTTCGTGGAGTCGCTGACCGACGAGATCGAGCGCGGGGCCCTGGACTACTTCAAGCGAATCGACGAGCAGGGCGGCGTGCTGGCCTGCATCGAGAATGGCTTTTTCCAGCGCGAGATCGCCGATGCCGCCTTCCGGTACGAGCGCGAGCTGGAGGCCCAGGAACGGATCGTGGTGGGCGTGAACGCGTATCAGGAGGGCGCCCGCGCCGAGGTGCCCACCCTCAAGATCGGGTTTGAGACGGAACGAGCCCAGGCGAAGAAGGTGCGGGCGCTGCGCGAGCGCCGCGATGGAACGAGCGTGCGCAACCGGCTGACCGCGCTGCAGGCGGCGGCGCGCGGGCAGGACAACCTCATGCCGGTCCTAATCGACTGCGTGAAGGCCTACGTCACCGAGGGCGAGATCATGGCCACCCTCAAGGAGGTGTTCGGTGTCTACCGCGAGCCGACCATCCTCTAAGGAGGCCAAGCCGGCGCCGCGGTCCGACCCCGCGTCCCAGAAGAAGATCCGGGTCCTGACCCTGAAGCTGGGGCTCGATGGGCACGACCGGGGGGTGAAGGTCGTCTCCCGCGCCCTGCGAGACGCGGGCGTCGAGGTGATCTATGCCGGGCTTCGCCAGACGCCCGAAATGGCGGTGGAGGCCGCCATCCAGGAGGACGTGGACGGCATCGGGATCAGCATCCTGAGCGGCGCCCACATGACCCTGATTCCCCGCGTGCTCGAGCTCCTCAAGGAGCGGGCCGCCGGCGACATCGTGGTGTTTGCTGGGGGCATCATCCCGGACGACGAAGCGGCCGAGCTCAAGACGCTGGGGGTCGCCGAGATCTTCGGGCCCGGGACCTCGCTGGCGACCATCGTCGATTTCGTCAACGGCCGGCTCCGCAAGTGATCGCGGCGGGGCGCAAGCTCGGCCGGTTCCAGCTGCAGCGGTTGAGCGATGGCCAGTTCCGCATGGACGGGGGCGCGGTCTTCGGGGTGGTGCCCAAGGTCCTGTGGGAAAAGGTCAAGACCCCGGACGCCCGCAACCGCGTCACCCTGGCGACCAATTGCCTGCTGGTCCGGACGCCGGAGGCCAACATCCTGATCGAGGCTGGGGTCGGCCCCAAGCTCTCCGACAAGGAGCGGGACATCTACGGTTATGAGCCCAGTCCAGGGCTGCTAGCTGCCCTGGCCGAGGTCGGGCTGCGGTCTGAGGACATTGACCTGGTGATCATGAGCCACCTGCACTTCGACCACTGCGGGGCGCTGGTCGCGCCCGGCCGCGACGGCGAACTGACGCCTCTCTTCCCCCGGGCCAAGCACGTGGTGCAGGCGCGCGAGCTGCAGGCGTGGCGCCAGCCCGACCCGCGGAGCAAGCCCTCCTACAAGCCCGAGAACCTGGGCGTCCTGGAAGAGTCCAACCGGCTGCTGGTGGTGGATGGGGACGTGGCCGTCGCGCCGGGGATCCGGGTCCGGGTGACCGGCGGGCATACGGCCGGCCACCAGGCCGTCTACGTCACCGACCAAGAGCAGACGGTCGTCTTCACCGGCGACTTCCTGTACATGCGGGCCTTCCTGAAAGTGAACTGGGTGAGCGGCCTGGATCTCTATCCGGTGGAATCCATGGAGCGAAAGGTCACCTTTCTCCAGGAAGCGGCGCGGGAGCGGCAGCTGATCTGGTTCTACCACGAGACCGAGCAAATGCTCGGCTACTGGACGGGCGAGGGATTCGAGCCGGTCTAGCTGGACACCCGCACCTTGACCCTACAAGGAAGGGAGCCGAGACCCCCCACCCAACCCTCCCCCGCAAGGGGGGAGGGAGAGTT
>DASQAY010000083.1:0-3848 GCA_035635515.1 Candidatus Eiseniibacteriota bacterium
GTGGGTCGGGCGGCCGGCCAGGTGGTGGTCGAGGTACGCCGCCAGTTCCGCGAGATCAAGGGCCTGATGGAGGGGACGGAGGTGCCGGAGTACGGGCGGGCGGTGGACCTGGTGACGCGGGCGGCCCAGCGCGAGATGATCATTCCTGGGTTGATCCCGGTGTTGGCGCCCGTGGTAGTGGGGTTGATCCTTGGCCCGGTCGCCCTGGGTGGCTTGTTGATCGGGAGCATCGTGACGGGGCTGTTCCTGGCCATCATGATGACGTCGGGCGGCGGCGCCTGGGACAACGCCAAAAAATATATCGAGGAGGGTCACTACGGCGGCAAGGGCACCGAAGCCCACGCGGCGGCCGTCACGGGTGACACGGTGGGTGACCCCAACAAGGACACGGCCGGTCCGGCCATCAACCCGATGATCAAGGTGGTCAACATCATTGCCATCCTGATCGCGCCACTGGTCGGCGCCCACTCCCTGATTCGCTGATTGCTTTATCTCTTTGATGTCGACGACACCCTCCGGCGGGCGCTGCTGTTTCCCGCCGTCGGGGCCCTGGCGCCGTGGGACCAGCGAGTCCTGCCCGGCCGCGCGGAACATCTCCAGGCGCTGAAGGCCGACGGGCACCGGATCGGCGCGGCCACCAACCAGGCGGCGGTCGCCTTCGGGCTGGTGTCGGAATCCCGCATGCGGCAGGGACTGGACGAGCTGAACCGGCGCCTGGGCGGGACGCTGGAGTGGATCGGGGTGTGCCCGCACCATCCCAGGGCCCTACTGCCCCGGTACCGCCGGCAGTGCGACTGCCGCAAGCCGCGGCCGGACCTTCTTCTCCAGGCGCTCGCTTACTTCGGAGTTCCGGCCGCTGAGGCCGTTTACATCGGCGATCGGCTCACCGATGAGCAGGCTGCCCTCGCAGCGGGATTTCAATTCGTGTTTGCCGACCGGTTCTTCGCCAGCTGATCGGGACTATTCTGAAGACATGGACGAGTACACCATCGAAATGAACGACCTCCGGCGTCAGATCGCCAAGCTCAAGTTCGAGCGGGCCGACCTGGTGCTGATCGAAGAGTTGGAGGCGCAGCTGCGCATCCTGCGTGCCATCTATGACGCCACCGTTCAGCTCCACGAAGAGAAGACCGCGCTGTTGGCGCGACGGTTACGCGAGCGTGGCCTGGGCGACTGGACCTTCGACAACGTATATAGCTACGTGTACGAGGAGGCCGTCAGCCTCGATCTAGGAGGCCACGACCTGGCCTTCCAGATCCAGGCCCAGGACTACCGAGCGCAGCTGGAGGCGCCGGTGCAGGCCGAGGCCTCCAAATAGAGAAGGAGCCCCACGGGGCTCCTTCGTCGATGGGCCGTGATCAGCCGCTAGTGCCGGCCGTGATTATGCGCCCAGGCGGGCGGTGTGCCCGTGTCGGTTTCGGTCTCGGTCGTCGCGGTGTCGGTCGATGCGTCCTTGGTCTTCGTGCAGAGCGCGGTAATGTTCGACATCACCTTGCCGTGGTAGTTCTTCTTCACGGTCGTCGGCGCCGTTGCGCCGCCGAGCACGAAGTCCTTGTGACTCGCGTACCACGACACGCACTCGCCGAAGCTCGTCCACGTCGGGTTCGGCTTGTCGGTCGTTCCAGGCAGCGCCCAGAGGGTTTGACCATTCGAGGGCGTGACGCCCTGGACCTTGGTCAGCGAACCCGTCAGGGTAAGGCTGCCGTTGTTGGCCGCGTACGCGCCGACCGCGCCCAGCACCACGGCGCCGGCTGCGATCAACCCCGCGACCTTGATTTTCGTCAGTCGAAACATGAGTTTTCGAACCTCCTAAGAAATGAGATCTGCTCTGGAATACGCTCGGCGCGGGTGCCACAGTGCGGCCGGGGCGATCCTGTGACTCCGGAAGCCGCGGGCCGTCACGCCCGGATGACGGACCGATGACGGGACGGTGACCAGCCCGAATCCACCGGCTCGAGCTTGCATCTCGGGCGCGGATGCGGCCGATCCGGGCTGCCGCTATGCTGGCCGACGGGATGGCGCGGGCGCGACTCGATCGAGTGCTGCCGGCTTCGGAGTTGCCGCGGGCGTGGCGTCGGGAGCTGCTCCTGGTGCTGGTGTTCGTCGGCGGGCTCACCAGCCTGGGGGTGGAGTTTGCCGCCGCGCGGCTGCTGGCGCCCTTCTTTGGCCAGTCCCTCTTCATCTGGGGCACCTTGATCGGGCTGATCCTCATCTACCTCACGGTCGGCTACTACGTGGGCGGCCGGGTTGCCGATCGCTGGCCGGACCCTCGCCTGCTCTACCGGATCACGACGGTGGCCGCCCTGGCGCTCGGCCTGATCCCGCTGGTCGCCCGGCCGATCCTCAGCTTTTCCCAGCAGGGGTTCGCCCAGCTGTCCCTGGGGATCGTGGTCGGCTCGCTGCTGTCCGTGATCGTCCTGTTCGCGGTTCCCGTCACCCTGCTCGGTATCGTCTCCCCCTTTGCCATCCGGCTCCGCATCCACGACGTGGAGACGGCCGGCAACGCGGCCGGCGCCGTCTACGCGCTGTCGACCCTGGGCAGCATCCTGGGGACGTTCATCCCAGTGTTCTGGCTGATCCCGAGCTTTGGCACGCGGCCCACCATCTTCATCCTGGCCATCGGCCTGGGGATCGTTTCCGGAGTGGGCCTGTGGGCCTACGGCGGGGGCCGCTGGGCGCTGGCGGTTCCGCTGGTGATCCTGGGGCTCGCCCTGCTCCAGCATGGCGGCATCCGGGCGGCCGCCTACGGCACCCGCCTGTTCGAAGCCGAGTCCGCCTACAACTACATCCAGGTGGTGCAGGACGGCACGCGGACAGACCTGGTTCTGAACGAGGGCCACGCCGTCCATTCCATCTATGACCCGACCACGCTCTACACCCATGGCCCCTGGGATTACTTCTTGCTGGCGCCACTCTTTGGCTCCGGCGCTCGACCGGAGCGGATCGCCATCATCGGCCTGGCCGGCGGGACGGTGGCGCGCCAGTACACGAGCATCGACGGCCCCATCCCCATGGACGGGGTCGAGATCGATCCCCGGATCGTAGAGGTCGGCCGCCGCTACTTCCAGATGACCGAGCCCAACCTCAACGTGATCGTGGCCGACGGCCGCTACTGGCTGCAGACGACGAACCGCCGCTACGACGTCATCGCCGTGGATGCCTATCGGCAGCCGTACATCCCCTTTTACCTGACCACCCGCGAGTTCTTTGCCAGCGCCCGCGACCACCTGACCCCGAACGGGGTGCTGGCCATCAACGCCGGGCGCACCGCCACCGATTACCGGCTGGTCGATGCCCTGAGTGGGACGCTGACGGCGGTCTACCCCAGCGTCTTCGTCGTGGATGTCCAGGCCTATACCAACAGCGTCATCTTTGCCACCAACACCCCCACCACCGTGGCGGAATTTCGCGCTCGCGCACTGGCCAACCAGAACCTGGCCCTCGACCCCATCGTGCAGGACGCCCTGGCCTCCGGCCGGGTCCGGCAGGCCCATCCGAACGGCATCGTGTTCACCGATGACCTGGCCCCGGTGGAGCGGGTCATCGATGAGATCATCCTGGGCTATATCCGTAGCCAGTAGCTAGTGTCCCGAGTCGGAAATCCATTGGAAATTCATCGGCCTGGGCGGCCGGGCGTCTACGGCGCTGATGCCGGCGTTGCGGGGCCCGGCGGGAGTCGTCACCTATCGACGGATAGGCTCCTCCTGCCGCCACCCCTGCTGCAGCCCGGATCCACCGGATCGAGCTGGCATCTCGGGCGCGGATGCGGCCGATCCGGGTGTCGTCTCCTGCGCGCGCTCGGTCATGCATCAACGGATGCACTCCCTCGCGTGCTCGTCGCCTCCTAC
>DASQAY010000084.1:0-3856 GCA_035635515.1 Candidatus Eiseniibacteriota bacterium
GGGCTGGAGGGTGCCGATGGTCTGCCACGCCACCGGGGCCACGCCGGCCTGGGAATAGTGCGAGCCCGAGGTGGGCGGCTGGTGCTGGTAGGTGACCTGGGTTCCGGCCTGGACGTGTTGCTGCCCCTCGCTGGGCACCACCTGCCCAACGTCCTGGGCCACCGGCTGAAACGTCAGATGACGCGGCGTGCTGTTGTACAGGTACAAAGCGGTGACCGCGATTGCCAGGGCGGCTGCCGCCAGCACCCCAACGATGATCAGCAGGCTCCTCCGTTCCGCGGCCTTCTGACGGCGGGCGGCCTCCGCCCGCTGGGTCTGCCGCATCGCCTTGAGTTCTCGCTCTGGCCTGGACATTACCCGTTCATGTTACGCAAACGATCCACCCGTTCCTGCCGGAGACGGACTGGGGGGCAGATCCCCCCAGCTGGCCGATGTTGCGGGAGGTCAAGAGCCGTCACGGCTCTTCCTCTTGACCTCCCGCACCGGCGCTGCGTGATCGCAGCGCCTACCGGCCGCTCCCCCCTCGGCCTAAAGGCCGCCCCGCTCCGCTTGCACTTTATCCGGCCGTAATCGTCACTGGGGTGGCGTCCGACCCCCCGGTGATCTGGGCGTTGCTGCTACTGCCCGAGACCACGTTGGGATGTGGACCCAGGCCGGCCGACCCCGAGACCCGGGCGGTGAAGGTGATCACCAGTGTCGAGCCGCTGAACCCGCCGGCCGGGATGGTGAACGGCCCCCACTGCGGGGTGGCGCTGCCCGGCGCCGGGACCAGGTTGGAGCCGACCGGGGCGCCGTTGATGGTGATGCTGTTGGTATTCGCGAAGGTGAGATCCGAGGGCAGCGAGTCGGTCACCGTCACGCTCTGGGCGGCGTCGATGCTGTCGTTCTCGACCGTGATGACGTACATCACGGGCCCACCCCGGGCCGCGTACAGGCTGGTCGCGCCCACCTGCATGCTGATGGGGACGGAGGTGCCTTTCCCGACCGCCAGCGGAGCCTGGCCGCCCAGTACCTGGACCGGCACGTCGGCACTGGCGGTGACCGCGGTGGTCATGTCGTAGATGCCGGGTTGCACGCCGGGCAGGATGCGCACCTGGAAGGTGATCCGCAGCACCCCGGGTGCGCCGTTGATCGCCCCGGGCACGTTCCAGGTGCCCCAGACGGGCAACAGGCTGCTGCCAGTGGGGTCGACGTACTCCACCCGCGCGCTGTTGCCCTCGAAGCCGGTGGTCGACAGGTACAGAAATCCACCTGGCAGGCTGACCGACGCCGCCACCCCTTTGGCCACCGCCGATCCCACGTTGGCGACGGTGATGACATAGGTCGCCGTCCCGCCCGTGACCACCTGGGCGCTGGCCGCCGCCGTGGCCACGGTCAGTGAGGGCCGTGGTTCGACCACCAGGGTCAGCGGGCTCTGATCGATCGCGCCACTGTTGACCCCGCTGATCCGGACCGTGTTGTCGTACGAGCCAGGCTTGGTGGCCACCTGGACCTTGAAGCTCAGGACCAGCTGGCTGTCCTTGCCGCTGGCCGGCGCCGGCAGCGTCCACAGTCCCCAGGTCGGGTTTGCCGGCCCGTTTGGATCCTGCGTGCCGGTCCGGATGGCGTTCCCGGTCACGGTCGTCACCTGGTAGAAATGGAAGCCCGCCGGCAGCAGGTCCGTGACGGTCAAGCCGCGGATCGGACCGGTCCCGATGTTCTTGATGGAGATCGTGATCCCGGCAAAGGTCGCGGGCGCCATGTGCCCCAGGTGGTCGGCCGAGTTGAGAGCCGCATCGGTCGACTGGGTGACCACCAGATGGGAGTTCCCGGTCGGGCCGCAGCCGGTGAGCGGCGCGGCCAGCAGCATGCCGGCCACCGCCAGGCGCGGGACCGTCCGCATCACGCCGAGACCTCGCGCAGCAACCGGCGGACCAGGTGCAGGGGCAGGCCGATGACGGTATCCACCGGCCCGTCCACTCGGGCGACCAGGCGGCCCCCGTCACCCTGGATGGCGTAGGCCCCGGCTTTGTCTCGCACCTCTGCAGAACGGGCATAAGCCTCGAGTTCCTGCATCGAGAATTTCCGCATCGTGACCTGGCTGCGCGAATAGCCGCTGGCCCGCCGCCGCGTCGGGCCATTGATTACGGTGACCGCGGTGTACACGCGGTGGGTGCGGCCGCGCAAGGCGCGCAGCGTCTCCGCTGCCTGCGCCGGGCCGGCGGGCTTGCCGAACGCCCGGCCGTCCAGGGCGACGGTTGTATCCGCGGCCACCACGGTCGCCTCGGGATGCCGCCGATGGACGGCCTCGGCCTTGGTGGCCGCCGCCCAACGGGCGAGCTGCAGCGGTGACAGCGGTCGGGGTGGCCGCTCGTCGACCGCCGGATCGATGGCCACAAAGGGCAGTCCCAGGCTGGCAAACAGGTCCAACCGCCGCGGTGACGACGAGGCCAGCACCAGCTTGATGGTTCCCGGCCCTTACAGCCTTCGGAACAGCAGCAGCCCCACCAGCATGCCGAGCACGGTGCCCAGGCTGAGCCGCAGCTGAAAGCCGAAGGTGACGTTGAGGAAGAGCAGGTTCAAGGTCGAAGGACGAAGCCCCGCTTCGGCAGACCTGGCGAAGATCCATAGGGACCGGGCCAGCGCCTCGGAGAGGATGCTTCCGACCAGCGCGCCGCCCAGCAGGAAGAACACCAGGAGGAACGTGTGCTGTCCGCGTGCGACCATTGGGCTACCTCACAGTCCTTTCAGGACGACGGCGTTGATGGATGACGTCGGCCGCGAGGGCGCGCCCATTGTACTGCCTCACCGTGCTAGAGGTGGCCCAGCCGGCCCAACCAGCCGGGGACCAGTCCGATAGCCAGAGAGGCTGCTGCTATGAGGAGCCCCCGGCGCGGCGCCGGGGCACCCGCCGGGGCGGGCGGCGGCTCCAAGAGCGGCACGACCAGCAAGGCCAGCAGCAGCGCCAGGGAGACCACCGCCAGCAAGGTGCTGGTCTCAATGGCGGCCAGCACCGCCAGGGCGCGGCCGGCAAACGCGACGGTCGGCGGCCATCCCGAGCGGGCCAGCGTTCGAAGCTGGCCCCAATCGCCCGCGCCGCTCCCGTCGGCCGTCGCCCCCATCAAGATGGTGTCCAGGACGAGCAAGATGGCGGCCAGCGTGCCGGTCGGCGTCAGGGTCGCCAGGGCCACAATGGTCAGACCCGCCGACCCTCGCCGGCGACGGTCCCCTGGCTCGATCAGCAGGAGGACAAACAGGAACGCCGCGGTGGCGGCCGCCAGCAGCTGAAAACGTCCGCCGGCGCCGGAGGCGAGCGACGACGTCTGCATGAGCAAGAACAGGGTGGGCACGATGGCCTGCAGCCCGCTGCTCCGACGGCCGGCAGCCAGCAACAGCCAGCCGCCCGCCAGCCCAGCCAGGATCAGCCGCAGCCGCGGAGCCGGATCAAGGGGGCCGGCCAGCACAACACTGGTGGCGAGCAGCGTCAGGCCGGCCCAGGCCAACCGCCGGTCGCGCTCCTCGGGCTCCTGCAGAAGAGCCACGGAGGCGGCCAGCGCCGCCCATCGGAGGGCCGGTGACGTGGTCAGCAGCATGACCGTGGCCGGGAGCACGGCCAGGGCGCGGGCGCCCGGCTGCAGTGCCCAGGCAGCCAGCCAGAGGACGGCCAGGGCCAGCAGCGCGGGTGGGCGCAGGCTGACGGTGAGGTCGCCCACGCCGGCGCCGGACGGCGCTCCAAAGACGAGTAGGAGCACCGTCAGGCCGGCGCCGGCCGCCAGCACGTACTCCTGGCCAGGCATTTTCCGCCGGACCGGAAGCGCCGGAACCGCCGCCAGGGCACCCGCCAGCAGCACGGTCAGGCCCCCCGGAGCCGACCCAA
>DASQAY010000085.1:0-7076 GCA_035635515.1 Candidatus Eiseniibacteriota bacterium
CAGGGTCGACTGCGGATCGCTAATCCCCTATCGCAGTTCACCACCTCAGAGCGAAGTCCACCCGAAATCAAGGCCTATTTGCGGATGCATGAGTGGTAGGGCCGAGGGCAAGCCACGCGGCCACCAACCAAAGACACGCTGCCACGGGAGGCAGGCCACCAACTGCGCGCCGACCAGCGGTTTGAAGACCGATGGCTTGCGCCACGACACCCTCCCCTACCCCTCCCTTTGAGGGAGGGGAGAAAGAGGCTCCCCCTCGCTGGAGGGAGGGGCAACAAGAGGCGGCCATCGGTCTTCTCGAGCGCCTGTTGATGCGAGTCTAGCGCCCGGCGATCACCTGCTCAAGCGCGCGGCGGGTGAGCACCGTCGCCAGGTGACGCCGGTAGTCGGGCGAGCCATTGAGGTCCTGCGGCGGATCGGTTCCCTCGGCGGCCTTCTCCGCCGCGGCCCGGATCGCGTCCGGGTCGGCACTCTTGCCCCGCAGGGCCGCCTCGACCGCCCTCGCCCGGAGCGGAGTCCCGCCCATGGAGGTCAGGCCGATCCGGACCTCCTGGAACTTGCGGTCTTTGACGGTCGCCTGGGCGGCCACCGCCACGATGGCCCAGTCCTGCGACCGGCGGCTGAACTTCAGGTACGTCCCCCGCGTACCCGCCGGCGGCGCCGGCACCCGGATCTCGGTCAGCACCTCATCGGGCTGCAGCGCGCTGGTAAAGGTGCCGACGAAGAAATCGCTGGCCTTGATCACCCGGCGGCCCTTCGGACCGGCCACGTCGAACTCGGCATCCAGGGCCAAAAGACAGGTGGGGTAGTCCCCGCTGGGGTCGGCGTGGGCGGCCGCGCCCCCAATCGTGCCCCTGTTGCGGACCTGTGGGTCACCGATCTGGCCGGCGGCGCTGGCCAGGAGCGGCAGTTGCTCCTTGACCAGGTCGGAGAACTCGATGTCGTGATGCGTCGTAAGCGCCCCGAACGCGATGTGCCCGTCGGTCCGGCGGATGTAGTTGAGGTCCTTGACCCGGCCGATGTCCACCAGGAACGAGGGGGTTGAGAGTCGCAGCTTCATCAGCGGGATCAGGCTATGGCCGCCCGCCAGCAGCTTGGACTCGTCACCATGCTTGACCAGCTCGGCGACGGCCTCGGGAACGGTCTTCACCGCGACGTAGTCGAAGGATGCCGGGATCATCGCTTTCGCCCTCCGTTCTTGTGCATCAGGTGCCACACCCTGTCCGGGCTGGCCGGCATGTCGACATCCTTCACGCCGAATGGCTGCAACGCATCAACCACGGCATTGATCACCGCCACCGAGGAGGCGATGGTGCCGGCTTCACCGATCCCTTTGACCCCCAGCGGATTGGTCGGGCTGGGCGTCACCAGCGATTCGAGCTCGAACCTGGGGAGGTCGGGGGCCGTCGGGATCAGGTAGTCGACCAGCGTCCCCGTTTTCAGCTGTCCGTCCTCGCCGTAGACGCCGTCCTCGAACAGCGCCTGCCCGATCCCCTGGGCGATCCCACCGTGGATCTGCCCGTCGACGATTAGCGGATTCAAGCGAGTCCCACAGTCATCGACCGCGACATAGCGCTGGATCTGCACCCGGCCGGTCTCGGCGTCGATCTCAACCACGGCGATGTGGGCGCCGAACGGCCACACGAAGTTGGGCGGGTTGAAGAAGGTGGTCTCGTCCAGGCCGCCCTCCATCCCGGCCGGCAACCGGTGAGGTTGGAACGCGGCCCCCGTGATCTCCTGGATGGTGAGGGCCTTGGTGGGCGACCCCTTCACGTAGGCCTTCCCGTTCTCGTAGACGACATCCTCCTCGGCCGCCTCCAGCAGGTGGGCGGCGATCTTGCGGGCCTTCTCGCGCACCTTGACGGCGCTCAGGTAGACCGCGGTGCCGTCCACGGACGCACTCCGGCTGCCGTAGGTGTCCATGCCCATGGGGCCGATCGCGGTGTCGCCGTGCACCACATCGATGTCGTCCAGCGGGAGACCGAGCGTCTCCGCCACGATCTGGGCAAAGGGCGTCTCATGGCCTTGCCCGTGCGGCGAGCTGCCGATCACCAGGGTGGCTTTCCCGGTGAAGTGCAGGTTGAGCACCGCCATTCCCCAGAAGGCGATGCCGGCGGCGGCGGTGGTCACCACGGATGGGCCGAGCCCGCAGATTTCGAGGTAGGTGGAGAAGCCGATCCCCACGTGTCTGCCCTGCTTGCGCTTTTCCGCCTGGTCCTTGCGGAGCTGCTGGTAGGAGACCATCTCGAGCGCCTTGTCCAGGGTGGTGGTGTAGTCCCCCGAGTCGTAGGTCAGCCCCATCAGGCTGGTGAAGGGCTGCTCCTCCTTGCGGATGAAGTTCTTGCGTCGCACCTCGGCCGGGTCGACCCCGGTCGCCTGGGCCACCAGGTCCATCACCCGCTCGATGATGTAGGTGGCTTCGGGCCGGCCGGCGCCCCGGTAGGCATCCGTGGGGGTCTTGTTCGTGTAGACGCCGACGCCACGACCATCCCAGGCCCGCAGCTTGTACGGACCCTGTATCAGGAGCAGGGCGATCGCCTGGAAGGTCCCGAACTGGCTGCAGTAGGCGCCCAGGTCGAGGTACTGGGTCGCCCGCACGCCGAGGACCGTCCCGTCCTTCTTGGCGGCGATCTCCACGTCCCAGATCTGGGCTCGCCCGTGGGTGGTCGCCGTCATGTTCTCCTGGCGAACCTCGATCCACTTGACCGGGCGATTCAGTCGCCTGGACGCGACGGCCGCCAGGACCTCTTCGGGATAGACGTGGATCTTGGAGCCGAAGCCGCCGCCCACATCCGGGGCTACCACCCGCACCTGGCTCTCGGGGATCCCCAGGATAACCCCCAGCCAGACCTTGACGAAGTGCGGGATCTGGGTAGAGGACCAGACGGTCAGGGACTTGGCGAAGGGCTTGTACTCGGCGACCACGCCGCGCGGCTCGACGGCCACCGGGATCAGCCGCTGCTGCCGGATCCGCTGGCTGATCTTGACATCGGCCTCCTTGAAGGCGGCCTCGATGTCGCCACCCGCCCGTTTGACGTCATAGGCCAGGTTCGACCCGAGCTCGTCATGCAGGATTGGCGCGCCGGGGGCGATGGCCTTCTCGATGTCGACTACCGGCGGGAGAGACTCGTACCGAATGTCGATCCGCTCGGCCGCATCTTCGGCGGCCGCGCGGCTGCTGGCCAGCACCAGGGCGACCGGTTCGCCCACGTAGTGGACCTTGTCCGTCGCAATTGGGTACTGCGGGGGGTATTTCTTTTCGGGGACAAAGGAGACGGTCACCGGCAGCGGCGACTGGAACTCCGGCGCCAGCTCTTTCCCGGTGAAGACCGCCAGCACGCCATCGGCCTCTCGGGCCCGGGCGGTGTCGATGCCCAGGATGCGGGCGTGCGGCTCGGTGCTGCGCACCACGAACATGTGCACTAGCCCGATCTGGGGCAGATCGTCGACGAAGCCGCCGGTCCCGGTGATCAGCTCGGGATCCTCGCGGCGCCGGATGGCGGCGCCAATCAACTGGGAGACTGCCATGTCAGCTCACCTCCTCACGAGACCGCGGCCGGGGCTTGGACTTCCTTGCCCGCCGGGACGGCCATGGTCCGGGCGGCCGTCTGGATCGCCTTGACGATGTTCTGGTAGCCGGTGCAGCGGCAGAGGTTGCCCTCGATCCCCAAACGAATTTCCTGCTCGGTGGGATTGGGGTTCCGGGCCAGCAACTGCTTGGCCGCCAGGATCATGCCCGGCGTGCAGAAGCCGCACTGGAGACCGTGCTCGTCCCAGAAGGCTTGCTGGAGCGGGTGAAGCTGGCTACCGTGGGCCAAGCCCTCGATGGTGGTGATCTGGGCGCCGTCGGCCTGCACGGCAAAGACCGTGCACGATTTGACGCCGTGGCCGTCCATCTCGACGGTACAGGCCCCGCAGTTGCTGGTGTCGCACCCGATGTGGGTCCCGGTCAGGCCGGCCTGCTCGCGAATGTAGTAGACGAGCAACGTGCGCGGTTCGACCTCGTGCTCGTACTGGGTGCCATTGATCGTCATCGCCACCCTGTGTCGCATGGCCACCTCCTCTGGCAAACGACTCAGACGCGGACGGGAACACGGCGGCCCAAAGGGCCACGATGGTGGGAGCGCCCCTTCCAGCAAGGTATAGCACCGGCACCCGGCCGTGTCTAGATGGTTGAACTCCGGTGCCCGGGGCCGGCTAGGTACGGCTCGCTGCGCGCGTGGAGGCTGAGACCGGCGGCAGGACGATCCCGGCTAAGCGGCGATGCCGATCTTGCGCAGGGCCGGCGCGATTTCCTTGACGCGAACCGCCCGGCGGGAGCGCCAGTCCAGGATCAGGTCGGCGAACATCGACTTGGACATCCGCTCCCGGCGGACGGTGTTGGTCTGGGCGTCGGTCGTCTCCACTTCCACCCACACCACCCCCACCTCCACCAGGCGGGCGGGATAGTCATTGGCCTCGATCAGTTGAAGAAGTTCGCGCTCCCCGAGCATGTTGGACTCCTCTGTTAGCCGGTGTTGTGAACCGTGCGGGCTGCTCCTTACCTACCTCAACGCTGGGCGCTCAAATAACCTGTTACCTGGTCGTTACGCCTATGGCGAGAACCAAAAGCCAGCCGGCCGGCGTCTAGACTAGGAGCGATGCTGGCCGACCTCCACATGCACTCCACCGTCAGCGACGGCTGGCAGGATCCGGACGAGGTGGCCCATCTGGCGGCCGACCATGGCGTCCGGGTGATGGCCCTCACCGATCACGATTCCTTCTACGGCGTCCTCCGGGCCCGGGCCGCCGCCCACCGCCGTGGCCTAGGCTACGTCACCGGCGTCGAGGTCAGCACCTACCCGCCCCTGCAGGTTCGCCATATCCTGGGCCACGGCGTGGATCGCGAGCACCCCCAGTTGCTGGCGGTGCTGCGCCGCAACCAGCACGTCCTGCGGACCCAGACTGAGGCCTGGATCCAGGTCCTGCGGGAAAAGGGTTTTGCGCCAGCCCTGGGGCTGGACGCGTTCGAGCACAAGCCGATGGTCATGCCGGGCGCCGTGTTGAAGGTCCTGCTCCAACACCGGCTGATGAGCGAGGCCGAGGCCTGGGCGAGTGTGCGGCAGGCGGTCGA
This sequence comes from Candidatus Eiseniibacteriota bacterium, assembly GCA_035635515.1. Taxonomy (GTDB): domain Bacteria; phylum Chloroflexota; class Dormibacteria; order CF-121; family CF-121; genus CF-121. The sequence goes on from DASQAY010000085.1 coordinate 5,114, forward strand.
CTTCATGCCGGCGGAGGTCTACGCCCCAATGCCTTCACCGCAGGAGGCGGTCGACGCCATCCACGCCGCCGGCGGCCTGGCCGTGCACGCCCATCCCGGCGTGGTGCCCGACCAGGACCTGATGAAAGAGGTGCTGCCGTTGGTGGACGGGCTGGAGGTCTACACCCGCCGCCACAAGCCGGAGCAGATCCCGCTCTACGAGGAGCTGGCCCGCCAGTACGGGCTGATCGCCACCGTGGGCAGCGACTACCACGGATTCAACGGCGAGCGCTACGGCGTACCGAAGCAGATGATCGACCAGCGCTACCTGGAACGGCTCGGCGCGCGCATCGAGTGGCCGGCCCTGGAAGCCACCGCGTGAGCGTTGCCACCAGCCCGGAGATCGCCGAGGCGCGGGCGGCGCTCCTCGAGCTCGGCGGTCGCGACATAGCCCCCATCGCGGCCGCCATCGAGCGGCTGCCGGCGGTTCCGGCATTCCTGGTGATGTCCACGGCGTCGGCGGCGTCTCGTCCGCAGTGGGCCGGGATCCTCGACGATCTGTTCGAGCGCCCGGTGATGAAGGCGGCCCGTGCCGGCCTGCGCAATGCGCTGGCTTCGACCCTGGCCGGCGAGTCGCTCTACCGGAACGTGTTCTTCTCGTTCGTGGACGCGGTGGTCCTCTGGCACTACGCCCACACCGGCGACCGGCGGAGCGGCCCGCGGATCGAACTGATCCACGGCGTCACGCTGGCGCTGCTCAACGCCGATGCGCCGCTCACCGCGCTTGGCGCTCCGGCGGAGCCGGACGTGGCCTACTTTCATCGCCTCCGCCGGATCGCGTTGACGCGGGCGGAGGCGTATCCGCTGCTGCGGCGGGCGGGCCGGCTGCTGGGGTCGGTGGAGGGCGCCATGACCGAGCAGAAGGTCAGCGCGCTCCGGGGAAGCCTGCTGACGAGCTACGTGACGTTCTCGGCCCAGGTGATTGCCATGGCCAGGGCGCAGCGCGAGGGTCGGGACGCCCTGACCCAGGCGGATGTCCGCGTGGGACTCGACGTCTTCCTCACGCTGATCGAAACGCCTCCTGCCGCGTTCGACGCAGCTGGCTGATCGGGAGGGACGCCCCCAGCCCAATCACGATCGCACACGCCAGCGCGATCGGCGCCAGCGCCAGCTGCCAGACGCCGCTGGCATCCCAGGCCACGCCACCCAGGGCCGGTCCGAAGAAGGCGCACGCGTAGCCGGCGGTAAACATGAACGCGCTCAGGCTGGCCACCTCCCGGGGCGCGGCCAGCAGGGGCGGCAAGCCCAGGTTCAGGATGAAGACCAGGCTGCTCCCCGCTCCCAGCAGTCCGGCAAAGCCCGGGACGGCCGGCGCCGGCCCCAGTATGAAACCGGCCAGGCCGACCACGCTCAGGAGCCCAGCCAGCACGTAGGGCCAGCGACGGCCGACCAGCCGGTCGCCCGCCAGGACGACGGCCGCGCTCACCGGAAGCTGCATGAAGTTCAGCAGGCCGAGCGCCGCTGTGGTCAGTTCCGCCTCCCCGCGGGCGGCCAGGGTGTCTGGGATCCAGGCATTCATGCCGAAATAGATCACGCTGGCTCCCCCCATCAGCAGGCCCAGCCGCCAGGCGCGGCCGCTACGCAGATCCGGCAGCCAGCGGTCCACCGCCTCCGCGGTGGCCCGCCGGGCGGGCGGCGCCAACAGGAGCCAGGCCAGCAGGCACGCGAGCGCGGGCAGCGCCCAGACGGCCAGCGCGCCTTGCCAGCCCAGCGCGAAGCGGCCAAGCAGGACCGGGAGGGTCACCACGGCAGCGATTACTTCGCCCATGAGCAAGCCATTGGAATAGACGCCGGTAGCTCGCCCGATGTGGTCCGGAAACCAGTTCTGGGTCAGCGTCGGCAGGGCCGGCTGGGTGATGGCGATACCGGCGGCCATGACGATGGTGAAGGCGAACAGGGTGAGCGCCATCGGGGCGCTGCCGCG
>DASQAY010000086.1:0-11193 GCA_035635515.1 Candidatus Eiseniibacteriota bacterium
AGACTCGGCGAACGGTTCACACCGCCAATCCGGGAGCGCGCGTCCCTCGGGGCCGCGCAACTGGCCCGCTCACGGTGGTGGTCGACACCCGCGAGAAGTACGGATGGCGCTTTGCCGGCCGGGCCGTGACGATCGAGCGGCGGGCCCTCGCCGGCGGCGACTACGGCGCAATGGTTGAGGACCGGGTCATCGCGGTGGTGGAGCGGAAGACGCTTGACAACCTGGCGGCTTCCCTCTCGGACGGAAGCCTGGCATTCCAGCTGCAGCGCCTGGCCGGGGTCGGGCGCAGCGCGATTGTCGTCGAAGGCGACTATCCGGATCTCTTCCGTACGCAGCCCGGTCGCGGTTCCTGGCTGGCAGACATGCTCGGCCGACTGGCGGTGCGCTACCCGGAGGTGCCGATCGTTTTTGCCGGTTCGCGGAAATTCGCCGAGGAGTGGGCTTACCGCTTCTTCGGGGCAGTCGTGGGCGACAGTGGTGCAGGGACCAAGGCCCCCGATCGCGCGCAGCCGGAGATCTCTCTGGACGATTCACTCCCGCTCTGACACAGTGACCACGGGCACGGTCACTCAAGTTTCCGCTGGGAGCCGGCGGGCGCATCTGGGATCATGAGGCCGATGGACGTACATGTCGCGCTGCCGAATGGGCACCAGGGTGTCACGGTCGAACAGCTGGCCGAAATCACGGATGCCGCGGAGGAGCTCGGGTTCTCGGGAGTATGGCCGCTCGACCATGTGCTGGTCGGCCCCGACCTGAAGGACCGCTACTCCTGGGTCATCGAACCGATAACTCTCCTCGGCTACCTGGCGGCGCGGACACGTCGAATCCGCTTGGGGACGTCGGTCATCGTGCTGGCCATGCGCAACCCATTCATCGTTGCCAAGCAGGCGGCCACGCTCGACCTGCTGTGTGGTGGCCGCTTCACGCTCGGGCTGGGCGCCGGCTACTCGGAGCCCGAGTTTCGGAACGTGGGGGCGGCCGGGGTGTGGACCACCCGGGGCAAGCGCCTGGACGAGGCGATCCAGCTCTTTCGCCACCTGTGGTCCGGCTCCCAGGAACCCTTCCACGGCCAGTTCTACACTTACGAAGAGGGCTGGTTCGGACCGCTGCCGCCCCAGGGCGAGAAGTTGCCCATTCTCATCGGCGGAAGCTCGGAGGCGGCTCTGCGCCGAGCCGCCACCCTTGGCGATATCTGGCAGTCGACCGGCCTCCCCCCCGAACAATTCAAGCCGCTGGCCGAGTGGGTCAAGTCGCATGCTGGGAGTCGTCGGGTGGAGGTCGGCGCCCGCACGATCCTGACTGGCGATCCCGATGCCGTGCTGGCTCGGGTCAAGGAGTACGAGGCCGCCGGGGCCGAGCACGTGTGCGCCTACTTCGGCAAGCGCCCCGAGGACTTCGTTCCAACCATGCGGGCCTTCGCGCGCGAGGTCATGCCCGCGCTCCGATAGCGTAGGGATCGGGCCCGCGTCCCGTCATAGGGGCGATGGCCGGAAAGAGGATCCCGAGAAAACTCACCGCTGCGGCGCATGACTTCGGCCTCGGCGTTGCCATCGCCGGCGGGGTGGCCATGTTCCTCGTTCTGGCGCTCGTGCTGTCGCGGTCCGGGGTATCTGGCACCGTCACTGCGCCGGTTTGCAACCGGAGCTTTAGCACTCCCCAGCGTTGCTCCATCGAGCCAACCTCGGCCCATATCGTCGTGACGTCATGTCTGGGTGCGGACCTACCGCGCCGTCTCGGAAATGGGAGACCGATGCCGACTCTCAGGGGCGGTTCGATCTCGCCTTGCCAGCAGGTGGCTATTGCCTCGTGGCACAGGTCGAGCCAAAGGCCAGCGGTTACGGGGGATCAGCCGCCTTCCCGGTCTTTGCCGGACGCATCACCCACGTTGACCTCTTTCTGCCGTACCGGAACATCTCGGGCGGCATTTGCCTGCCTGCGAGTGCTCGGATCGCAACCCCAACCGGGTCGGTACCAGTGAGTCAGCTGCGTCCCGGAATGACGGTGTGGACGCTGGACGCCTCAGGTCGACGGGTCGCGGCTCCCATCCTGGTGGTCAGTCACGTCCCAGCGCCGGTCGGCCATCATGTGCTTCGCCTGGTGCTTGCGGACGGTCGCACCGTTGAGGCCTCGGCGGGCCATCCAACGCTGACCGGCCAGCTCGTCGGCACACTCAGGCCGGGCGACCTCCTGGATGGCAGCCCTGTCACTGCTCTCGATTCCATCCCCTATGCAGGCGATACGTGGGACCTGCTGCCTGCGGGTTCGACTGGTGCGTACTGGGCGAACGACGTCCTGCTCGGCAGCACGTTGCTCACCCCAACGCCCAGCGCGTCCTTTGTTGTCCACTCCGCCTAGCGTCTTAAGCTGTCCTCCTCGTGCCGTCTGCACCCGAGGGCTTCGGCGCGGTACAACTACCGTACGCCAGCCAGCCTGATCATCCTCAACGGGTCCATTCTCGGCGGCGGCCGGTCGACGGCCATCGCCATCGGTGACGAGCGCATCCTCTCCATCGGCACTGATGGCGGGGTGCGCGACACTGTCAGTCCGCAAACGCGAATCCTCGACGCCGTCGGCGGCCTCATCACACCGGGGTTCAACGATGCGCACCAGCACCTGCGGATGGGTGCCCATCAGCTCCCCAACCTCGACCTGTCGGCGGAGACCACCGTGGATGGCATTAGGGCGCGCATTGCCGCCTTCGCGCGAGCCCACCCGCACCGCCAGTGGATCACTGGCCGGGGGTGGTTCTACCACATCTTCCCCGGTGGCTTTCCCAACCGGGCGCTGCTGGACGGCCTGGTCCCCGACCGGCCGGTCGCCTTCGAGTCGTATGACGCGCATACCACGTGGGTCAACTCCGCCGCCCTGGCCAGGCTCCAGATCACCACGGGGACGCCCGACCCGGCTGGCGGCCAGATCGTGCGCGATGCCGGCGGTGAGGCGACCGGCATCTTGAAGGAGACCGCCATGGAGCTGGTCGACCGTGCCATTCCCGCCGTCTCGCCGGGGGACGACCTCAACCTGTTGCAGCAGGCGATGCGGCTCGCCAACCAGCACGGCCTGACCAGCGTCCAGGATGCCGGCGTTCCGGTCGAGCAGTTCGCGATCTACGACACGCTGCGGGCGGCCGGGGCGATGTCGGTCCGTCTTCGCCTGGCGCAGCACCTCGAGCCGGGGCGGTCGCTCCACGATGTCGAGCGAGCCCAGGCCAATTGGGAGGACGTGGCCTTCCCGCGGCGTCATGATCCGTGGCTTCGGGGTGGCATTCTGAAAGCCTTCCTGGACGGCGTGGTTGAATCGCGCACGGCCGCGCTGCTGGCTCCGTACGAGGGCGCCGCCGAGGACGACCCGGCCGCCTGTGGCCACCCTCGGTGGGACGTCGGGGAGTTCCGCGAGGTGGTGCGGATGGCGGACCGGCGGGGCTGGCAGGTGCAAGCGCACGCCATCGGCGACGGGGCTGTCAGGCAGGCTCTGGACGCCTTCGAAGCTGCCGCTGTCGCTAACGGTTCGCGAGACCGGCGTCACCGGATCGAGCACATCGAGACCATTGATCCCAGCGACATTCCCCGCTTCGGCCGGCTGAGCGTGATCGCCAGCATGCAGCCGTACCACGCCGACCCCGCGCCGAATCTGCTGGAGATCTGGGTGCAACAGATCGGCGCAGCCCGGGCGTCGCGCGGGTGGGCGTGGGGGTCGATCCGGCGGGCCGGCGGCCGGCTGGCCTTCGGGTCGGACTGGCCGGTGGTTTCCCTCGATCCCCGGCTGGGCCTCAACATGGCGGTCAACCGCACCACGCCCGCAGGCACGCCCAGCGGAGGGTGGCTTCCAAACGAACGACTGCCGGTGGCCGATGCGCTGGCGGGGTACACCGCCGGGAGCGCGCACGCGGAATTCGCCGAGTCGGACAAGGGGACGCTCGGCCCCGGCCTGCTGGCCGACCTGACCATCTGGGATCGAGACCTGCGCTCGGAGCCCACCGGCCTGCTGGCGGCGCAGGTCCGGGCCACCGTCGTCGGCGGTCAGGTGGTGTACGAGCAGGGTGCGCCGTGAACAAGCCGATCTCTGGCTGGCATTCGCCGGGTCAGGGCGAACACAATGTGGTGCAGGAGGTGTGCCGTTGTTGAACCCAGACGATTTTCCGGCTCCGGCGGACGGATTCGTGGTTACCCATTTTCTGGTCGTGGCAGACCAGGACCGCTCCCGCGAGTTCTATCGAAAAGTCTTCGACGCCAAGGTGGTGCTGGAGCGCGACCCGGTCCTCCTGAAGGTGGCCAACTCCTGGCTGATTTTGAACGTTGGCGGTGGCCCGACCGACGACAAGCCCACCGTCACCCTGACCACGCCGCCCGATCCGAACCGCACCAGTGCCTTTCTCAACCTGCGGGTGGCGGACATCAACAAGGTCTACAAGGAGTGGTCCGCCCGGGGAGCCAAGTTCCTTACCGAGCCCAAGGATCACGGGCGAGAGATCCGCGCCTACATCCGCGATCCGGACGGACACCTGATCGAGGTCGGCCAGACCACCCGTCCACGCTGACGCTGGATGGTCAGGTTGTCTTCAGCCTGGCGATGATCTTCTCGATCTCGGCGTCCTGCGCCGCCAGGTGGTCCTGGATCTGCAGCGCCGTGTGCAGCACGGCGTCGGCGTCCTCGTAGGTCGCCTCCGCGCGCTTGTCGCTGGCGGTGGCGAGCACGTTCTGGCCCACGATGATGATGCTCAGCAAAACCAGCTGCAGGAACGTCTGGCTGATCCAGGACACCAGGACGACCGGGTTCCCGGACGTAATCGCGGCGGGCAGCGACACCAACGCCAGGGCGGCGAAGGCGTAAGCGCACCACATGGTGCCGACACCGCTGGTGACCTTGACCGCCAGCCAGGTGTTGAACCGCGTGATCGGGTTATTGCCACCGTGCATCAAGTCGGCCACCTTTACCGGCTTCTCTCTTTTGCGCAGGTCGATTCGGGGATGGATGACGGGCGTGAAAATGTTGGACATGCGGTAAAGCCTAATCGCTCCCCTCCCCCTTGCCGGGGAGAACGAGCGGTGAGCCAACAGGTTTCTCCCTCCCCCTTGTGGGGAGGGTTGGAGGGGGTCTCTGTCCAGCCGAAGACCGACGGAATACTCCCGGCGCGTGGACAATTAGGAGCATCGTGGACGAAGAGCTAAAGCCGCAGACGCCTCCCAGCCCTGTCATCGCACCTGAGCAAGAGGCCGCCCTGGTCAGCCAGCGGGCGCAACGGGCGCATGAGGGCGGGCGAATGCCGGCCCTCTACATCGGCCACGGAGCGCCGCCTCTGGTCGATGACTCGCTCTGGGTGGCCCAGCTGGCCGCCTGGGCGCAGGCGCTCCCGCGTCCCTCGGCCATTTTGATGGTCTCCGCGCACTGGGAGGCCGCCCCCCTCACCATGGGCGCCACTCGGACCGGAGTGCCGTTGGTCTATGACTTTGGCGGGTTCCCCGAGCGCTATTACCGAGCCCAGTACCGATCACCCGGCGCCCACGAGCTGGCCGCTGACGTGCGCCGGTTGCTCTCCGATCAGCATGTTGCCGACGAGCCGGAGCGCGGCCTCGACCACGGCGCGTACGTGCCCCTGACGGTGATGTATCCCGCCGCGGACATCCCGGTGCTGCAGGTCTCGATGCCCAGCCTCGACCCAGAGCAGCTCTTCCAGATTGGCCGGAGGCTGCGCCCGCTCCGGGACCAGGGTGTACTCGTCATCGGCAGTGGCTTCCTCACGCACGGTCTGCCCTTTCTCCGCGACTTCCGGGTCGAAGCCCCGCCCCCGGCCTGGTCGACCGAGTTCGACGCCTGGGCGCATGAGGCCCTGGAGCATGGGGACCTCGACACTCTGTCAGATTTCGTCCACAAAGCTCCGGCCGTGCGCTACGCCCATCCTCGAACCGAACACCTGGCGCCCCTGTTCGTCACCCTGGGCGCCGGCGACAGCAGCGGAGAACCCCTGCCCAGCATCATCGACGGCTACTGGATGGGTCTCTCCAAGCGCTCGATCCAGATCCCCTGACCAGCTCCGCCCCAATTCGGATCGCGAGTTGGCCCAATTCCCCCTGCTCGTAGGGTAGCGTCCAATTCCTCTTCGGCGTTTGCGGACCTTCCTCTGATTCCCCTAGGTGAGGGGGGTTGCCGGTAGACTGAACCGCGCTTTGGCGTTTGCGCACCGAGAGCACGGGTATAAATGCAGTGAGACAGTCTGTGAAGAGTGGGTCGGTCGTCTAGACCTCCCGCCCCTGCGGTGGGTCGGGGCGGTGCCTCCTCCTACGAGGCTTTCCCGCCTTTCATCAGCTGCCGCCAGCCGCGGGCTTCGACATGGACGCCGTAGCGGCGCGCGGCCGACCGGATGCGCCTCCAGGCGGCATCCCGCTCGGCATCGCTGACACCTTCCACCTGGTCGAAGCGCGCGATCGCGTTGCGGACGTGCCGGGCGTCGTTGAGCGGCTCCTTCCGTTCTTTCGGAAAGGCAAATCGCTCAACCGGCATCCGATTCTTCTGTTTCGTGCTGAGTCCGGCCGACCGCTTGGGAATGCGGGCGCCGCGTGCCCGCGCGCTCTGCACCGTTCGAGCCCGCTTGATGTTGCGACGGGCTGCCGTCTTTTGCCTGGGGGTTGACATCGACCACGCCTCCTTATAGCCTTGCTATCACCATTATGGCAATGGTGCCGCACCTCGGGCTAGTCTCGGCGGGCGCCTGTCGCTGGGAGCTACCCCAACGCCCACCCATGCGCGTGCCCGGCGTGGTGTTTGCCTCCGCGGCTCTGCTCCCCACGGCGACGGGCGACCAGTCCCTGGCGCAGGTCGCCAACGTGGCGACCCTGCCTGGCATCGTCACGGCCAGCTACGCCATGCCCGACATTCACTGGGGCTATGGCTTCCCTATCGGTGGCGTGGCGGCCACTGACGCGGATGCCGGCGGGGTGGTTTCTCCGGGTGGGGTCGGCTTCGACATCTCGTGTGGCGTGCGGCTTCTGGCCGGCGGTCTGCCGGCGCAGGCGGTCCGCGAGCGCATCCGCGACCTGATGCACGAGCTCTCCCGCGCTATCCCCACCGGTCAGGGAGCCGGCGCTATCTGGGCGCTGCGGAGTTCGGCCGAGCTCGATCGCGTGCTCCACGACGGCGCCCGGGCGGCGGTGGCCGCCGGTTACGGTACGGAAGACGACCTCGCCCATTGCGAGGATCACGGTGCGCTGCAGCTTTCAAGCAACGCCCCGGTCTCGTCGCGGGCCATGGAACGGGGACTGCGCCAGCTCGGCAGCCTGGGATCCGGCAACCACTTCCTCGAGGTCCAGGAAGTCGAGCAGGTCTTCGACCAGGACGTCGCTCGCGCCTTTGGCCTGGAGGTGGGCCGGGTGGCGGTGATGATTCACAGCGGGTCGCGCGGACTCGGTCACCAGGTCTGCACGGACCATGTGCGCGAGATGCTCACCGCGCTGCCCTCCTACCGGATCGACCTCCCCGACCCGCAGCTGGCCTGCGCGCCGGTGGACTCCCCGCACGGGACCCGCTACCTGGCGGCCATGGCGGCCGCCGCGAATTACGGCCGCGCCAATCGCCAGGTCATGTCCCATGGCATCCGGCGGGCCTTCGGGCAGGTCCTGGGGAAGGCCGACCTGCGCCTGGTGTACGACGTGTCCCACAACCTGGCCAAGATGGAGACGCACGAGGTCGAGGGCCGTCCGCGGCGGCTGTGCGTCCACCGGAAGGGGGCGACCCGGGCTTTGCCCCCGGGGCATGCCGAGCTGCCATCGGACTATCGGCAGACCGGGCAGCCCGTGCTGGTGCCCGGCTCCATGGGTACGCCGTCTTACGTGCTAGTCGGAGAAAAGGGTGGTGAGGCCTTCCACTCAACCTGCCATGGGTCGGGCCGGGTCATGAGCCGGCACCAGGCCATGAAGCTCGTGGGCGGCAAGGAGCTCGCGTCCCGGATAGAGGCGCAGGGGGTCGTGGTCGTGGCGCGCTCGATCAAGTTCCTTCCGGAAGAACAGCCAGAAGCGTACAAGAGCGTCGACGAGGTCGTCCACGCCTGCGAATGCGCGGGCCTCTCGCGGCCGGTAGCCCGGCTGCGACCGCTGGGTGTGCTCAAGGGATAGTCAGACATCCAGGATCACATGCGCCCGCCAGGTGTCACCCTCCTTGCGCACCCACAGGTCGTGTCGGGTGACGCCCTTCACCGGAGGCTCTGCCATCTCCTGCGAACCAGCCAGCCGCGCGGCGGCGTGGCCACCGAGGCTGAGATCGTCGACGGCATCGACCTTGAACTCCGTAAACGCCAGATGGTCGGCGTCCGCCCGGTAGAGGAGTTCTTCCAGCCACAGAACGAGGAGCTCTTCCAGGCTGGTGGCGCTGAGCGACACCGTAATCGTGCGCTCCTCACCGGCGGCCGCGGCCTTCTCCGCGAAGCTGGAGAAGAGGCCAGCGGCGGCCCGGGCGAAGCATTCCTCCAGGGACGGAGCCTCAACCTCGAGAGCGATATCCGCGGTGTGCTCCAGGAAGCGAACCCCATCCGGAGCGGCCGCGGGATTGACGGCGACCCAGGCCGAGCTGGTCACGGCTGGAGGTTATGACACCCGTCGCCGCGCGGACTGCGCCGGATTCGCGATCGCGGCTGGCAGGGTGATGGTAAGCGACCCTTCCTGGCGGAGGACCGTGACCCCGGTCCCGGCCGCCGCCCGGCGAAACCGCAGGTCTACGATCGCGGGCCCCACCCGCAAGCCGCGCAAGGTCACTTCGCCCAGCCAGTCTGGCAGGATCGGACGGACGATCCGGAGGGTGCCCGCGACCGCGTCGGGTTGGAGGCCGAGGATCGACTGCAGCATGGAGGGAAGGGTGCCGGCGGCCCACGCCTGCGGGGTGCAGGCCGCCGGGTAGGCGATGGGCGTGGGGTGTTCGGCGCGCGAAAATCCGGCGAAGAGCTCGGGGAGGCGGGAATCCGGGAACGTGAGCGCCGCGGCGAAGAGTCCGGAGGAGACTCGAACCGCCTCGGCGTCGAAGCCGTAGGCTTTAAGGCCGGCCAGGATGATGGCGTTATCGTGTGGCCAGACGGCCCCCACCTGGTAATCCTGGGGATCGTAGGCGGCCTCATCGCGGCTGAGCGTCCGGATGCCCCAGCCGCTGAACATCCGAGGGCTGAGGAGCGCTCGGGCCAGCGCCGGGGCGTGGCGCCGGTCGACGATGCCCGACCAGAGCGCATGGCCGGGATTTGAGGTCCGACTCTGCACCTGCCGCCCGCCATGCTCCAGCGCCACGGCGAAGAACTGGCGGCCGGGCATCCAGTACGCGTCGTGGAACCGCTTTTTCAGCAACCGTGCCCTGGCCAGGAGCTCCGCGGCTTGAGTGGTTTCCCCGTTTTGAGCAAGCAAGCGGGCGATCTCGCGCCAGGCTTGATAGACATAGCCCTGCACCTCAACCAGGGCGATCGGTGGTCGAGCCGTAGCCCCGTCCCGGTTCCGGACGCCGTTGTACGAATCCTTCCAGCCCTGGTTTGCCAGGCCGGCGGTGGAGTGAGACTCGTAGTCGACGAAGCCATCGCCGTCGTGGTCCGCCGCCTCGATCCACGCCAGCGCCCGGTCGACGTTTCCGCGCAACTCCTGCCAGAGGGCGAAGTCGCCGGTCCACCGGATGTACTCGCCGAGCAGGATCAGGAAGAGGGGGGTGGCATCGACTGTCCCGTAGTACGGCGTCTGGGGCACCTCGCCAAGGTTGACCTTCTCGCCGGTGCGCAGCTCGTGCAGGATCTTGCCCGGCTCCTCGGCGCGGGTGGTGTCTTCTCGGCTCCCCTGGTACTTCGCCAGGAGCCGAAGCGTGTCCCGCGCTACGGTCGGGGCGAAGGCCAGCGTTTGCCAGGCGGTGATCAGGCTATCCCGGCCAAACGGGGCCACGAACCAGGGCAGGCCCGCCGCGAAGAAACTCTCGCCATGCTGGCGGGTGAGCAGGGTCTGGAGATCGGTCAGCGAGCGCTGGAGAGCGGTGTCAAATAGGGGGTTGTCGGTTTCCACCGCGATCGCCTGGATCCTCGGGACCGCCGCCGGCGCCGGCGGCAGGATCTCCAGGTCGCCAGGGCCAATGTCGGTCAGCACCAGGCGCACGACGATGCGTGACCGAGTGCCCGAGGCAAGCCGCAGCTGGTAGACGGCGGTCGCCGCCAGTTCCTGGTCCGGAGCCGGGTCGAAGATGAGGGCGGTGGAGCGCAGCCGGCCGTCGGCTCCGTGATAGCGAAAGAGCAGCCGGTGGTCCGTCCAGCATGGAGGATCGAGCCGACCTCGGAGGCCGTCGGCCATCCCCCTGATGGCGAAGAGATGCTGGAAGTCTGCGTCGAAATCGAGACTGAGCGTGCACTCGACCGGCGCCCTGCCGGTGTTCTCGCAGTCGACGGTCTCTGTCGCTCCGCCTGCCAGCACGCGTTCGCGCCGCAGGCGAAGCCCGGTGTCCGATGCGTGGACTAGATCGAAGGCAGCCCGGTCAGCCTGGCTGGCCGGCGGGTGGGTGAGGATCGCGGGCCCAGCGTCCAGGCGCAGCGTGGCCCGCCGCAGGAACCGGGTGTCATGGAAGTAGAGGCCTTGCTCCGGGTTACATTCGGCATCCAGGTCGCCGTCAGCGGCCGTGACGGCAAAGACCCCCGGCGCCTTGAGCGTGAGGAGGGCCGGCCCTCCAATCTGCGCAGCCGGGTGTCCTGGGCCGGGCACGATCGGTGCCGCGCCGGGCGGGCCGTCCACCCTTCAATTCTGCCGTCAGGTCAATTGCAGGCAATAGGAGATTGGTCATACACGTCCTGGGCGCTAATCCTTCCGCCCCGAGCCAAGTCTGTGGATGATGGAAGCAAGGAGGTGAGGCGATGCTCGACGAACCCGAGATGGAGGCCAGGCCAGATTCGGACAAAGGCCTTGAGTGTGCAACCTGCGGCGACCGGTTCCCGTCCAAGGAAACCCTCGAGGAGCATACGAAGGAGGCGCACCAGCTGACCAGCTGAGTGATGTTCTCTGGGTGGTTTGAGAAAGGCCTGGTCCCCTTCCCGCGTACTGGGACCGAATCTCCCTCCCCCCGGCGGGGACCGGCTAAGTGATGTTCTCTGTGTGGTTTGAGAAAGGCTTGGTCCCCTTCCCGCGTGCAGGGACCGAATCTCCCTCCCCCGGCGGGGACCGGCTAAGTGATGTTCTCTGTGTGGTTTGAGAAAGGCCTGGT
>DASQAY010000087.1:0-2977 GCA_035635515.1 Candidatus Eiseniibacteriota bacterium
GTCCACATAGCGCTGCACGTCCGATTCGCTGTGCTGAACCGAGAGCGTCCAGTTCTCCTCGGCGCCGGGCGCCATCAACACGCCGCGATTGGACTGGTACAGCCAGGACACGTAGGCCCACCGCTTGTCGATGGTCAGGTAGTCACGGTAATTGCGCACCGGCTGCTGGCGGAAGGTGACGCAGCCGCGGGCCGCCATCGCGATCACGTGGAAGGGGAGGTCGTACTCCTTGATGACCGCGTCCAGGCCACCCTGGAGGCTCTCGCTCAAGGCATCGAGGTGCGCGTACCCGGACGGCGTCAGGATGGAGAGCAGTGTGGTCCGAGCGGCGGCCATGGTGAGGGGATTGCCGTTGAAGGTGCCGAGCTGGATCACTTTCTTGTCCTCGATCAAGGCCATCACGTCGGCCCGGCCCCCGATGGCGCCGCAGGGTAGCCCGCCGCCGATGGCTTTGGCCAGCGCCGTCAGGTCCGGGGTCACGCCGAAGCGCTCGGTGGCGCCCCCCGGCGCGATGGTGACGCCGGTCTTGACCTCGTCGAAGATCAGTAGCGCGCCGTGGCGGTGGGCGAGGTCGCGCACCGCGGCCAGGTAGCCAGGATCCGGCGGTACGATGCCGACGTTCATCATCACCGGCTCGAGGATGACGGCGGCCACCTCCCCCGGATGGCGCTCGAAGGCCCGCTCCATGGCGGGCAGGTTGTTGAACGGCACCACCGTCGTCAGGTCCACCACGGCCTGCGGGATGCCGGCGCTATGGGGGACGGACACCGGGGCGTCGGCCGGCCCCATCAGCTCCGGCGGTGGCTCCACGGAGACCGACAGCGTGTCATGGTGGCCGTGATAGGAGGCCTCGATCTTGAGGATCCGGTCCCGGCCGGTGAAGCCCCGGGCGATGCGGACCGCATCCAGCGTCGATTCGGTGCCGCTGTTGGTGAAGCGCCAGAGCGGCTGGTGGAACCGCCGCACCAGCTCGGTTGCGACCACCGCATCGTCGGCCACCGGCTGGGCAAAGTGGGTGCCCCGAGCGGCCCGCTCGGTGATGGCCTGCACGATCTGGGGGTGGGCATGGCCGACCACCATCACCCCGAACCCGTTGTGGAAGTCGACGTACTCGTTGCCGTCCACGTCCCACACCCGGCTGCCCTTGCCCCGGTCGACGAAGAGCGGCTGGGGGGCGGCGTCCTGGAAGGTGGAGGGGACGCCCCGGGGGATCACGCGGCGGGCCTCCTGCCACATGGCGTCCGACTTCGGCCGGCGCTTCCGGAAGGCGGCTTCCTCTTTGGCGATCAGTTCGGCGACCCGCGGCGGCGCCATCTCCTGGACCTTCGTGCTCACGGTGTGATGACCCCTCCTCTCTTCTTGGCAAGCGCCGAAATGGCTTCGAGCATACAGCGATTGGCGTTCTGCGCGGTGACCTCGGCCTGGTCGTAGGGCGGCGAGACCTCCACCACGTCCATGCCCACCAGGGTTGTCCGCAGGGCGATGTTGCGGATGGCGCGCAGCAGGTCGGCCGGCTGCATGCCGCCTGGTTCCGGCGTGCCCGTCCCCGGCGCGAACCCGGGGTCGAGCACGTCGATGTCGACGGACAGATAGATGAACTCGGGGCCGTCGAGCGCTTCCTCGATGGCCTTGGCGATCACCACTTCGACGCCGCGGTCGAGGAGCTCGCCCATCAGGTGCCAGCGCATCCGTTGCTCGCGCATCCAGGCAAAGGTCTCCGGCCCCGGCCAGTAGCCGCGCAGCCCAACCTGGACGAAGTTGTGGCCCGGGATCGCCCCCGACTCGATCAACCGGCGCATCGGCGTGGCGTGGGAGAGCAGAAAGCCGCCCCAGCCGGCGTCGCCGGTATCGGCGTGGGCGTCGAAGTGGACCATGCCCACCCGGCCGCGACCGTAGGCGTCGGCCACCGCCGTGGCCGAGGGAAAGGTGATCGAGTGGTCGCCCCCGATCACCAGCGGTACGATGCGGCGGGAGGCCACCTCGTGCACACGCTGCCGGATGGCGTCGTGCGCCTGCTCCGGGAGGCCGGGGTTGCAGACGGCGTCGCCATAATCGACCACCCGTAACACGTCGAAGGGCGCCACCTCGAGGTCCAGGTGCCAGGTGGGCGGCTGGTAGTTGGCGGTCCGCACCGCCCGCGGTCCGAAGCGCGCCCCGGGCCGGTAAGTGGTCGAATCGTCCCAGGGGGCGCCCACCACGGCCACGTCGGGCTTCCACTGGTCGAGCTCGGCCGGCTCGCTCAGGGCGGGCGCCTTCATGAACGTGGCCGGCCCCAGGAACCATGGCCCGTCCACCTGCGCTTTCAGGCCGGGGTGGGTGGCCTTCTCTTCAGACGTTTCCAATCCTTCAGGATCTCCCGGGACGCGTTGCGGGCGTTGATGCCGCTGACACCCCCGCCCGGATGGGTGCCGGCGCCGCAGAGGTACAGGCCACGCAGCGGCGTCCGATAGTCAGCGTACCCGGCCACCGGCCGCCAGGAGAAGAGCTGGTCCAGGGTCAGGTCACCGTGCATGATGTTGCCCCCCACCAGGCCGTACTCCTGCTCCATCTGGTAGGGGCCGATCACCTCGCGCTGCTCGATAGCCGATTTGAAATTGGGAGCGAAGCGGGCATAGCCGTCGATCACCCGGTCGGCGTAGGCGTCCAGCTCCTGCGCGTGGCTTGCCTGCGACCAGGCGGCCGGGACGTACTGGGTGAAGCAGCTCATCACGTGCTTACCGGGCGGCGCCAGCGAGTCGTCGGCCATGGTGGGCAGCACGCCGTCCGAGTAGGGCGCGGCCGAGGGCCGCCCGTATTTGGCGTCGTCGAAGGCCCGCTCCAGGTACTCCATCGAGTCGCACAGCTGGATGAAGGAGCGGGCCGCCAGGGCGGACTCCTCCGGGGAGAGCCCATCGAAGCGGGGCGCTTCGCCCAGCGCCAGGTTGATCTTGACCGTCCCGGAGCGGGACTTGTAGCGCGCCATGGCGGTGCGGAAGGA
>DASQAY010000088.1:0-2192 GCA_035635515.1 Candidatus Eiseniibacteriota bacterium
TCGGATCACCTGCTGTGCGTCAGCGGCCGTACGTCGTTCGAGATCGTGCAGAAGGCGCTGATGGCACGCATCCCCGTACTGGTGGCGGTGTCCGCCCCCTCCAGCCTGGCCCGCGACCTGGCCCAGGCCTCCAATCAGACGCTGGTCGGTTTCCTCCGCGGGCGTAGCCTGAATGTCTACTCGAGCAACCGGCGGGTCGGGGTGGAGCCGCCGCCTTCGGGCTAGGAATCGCCGCGTGTAACGTTTTCCGACCTCGGTCCGTTGGCTGGTGAGGACGACCGGTCCTGGGCAGGTCGCTGGACCCCGAGCGGAGCTCTCGTAGACGTCCAGTTGGACCGATCGTCCCTCTTCCCCCCGGGGGCCGCTACGGCGGCCCCTTGCTTTTGACGACCGCCGGCGCTGACTACCTGGATGATCGAACCGAGTCGGGCGGCAGCACGCGCTTGCCGGCTTCGGTCATCAGCCCCTCCCGAAGCAGCCGGGCGACCCGCTCCCGGTTGGACGCCGACCAGTTGCTGCCCGGGCGTCGGGGTGTGAAGCGGCCCGCATACCGGGCCTCATCCAGCCCCTTGGTTTGGCCGTCCACCCAGCCGAAGCAGAGGGCCTCCTCGACCGACTCGTCGTAGCTGATCCCGGCCTTTCCGGAACCCTTTTTGTAATACACGAGCCAGATTTCCCGACGGTCGGCATGATGCCGGCCGAGCCAGGCTCGCCACTGGGCTCGAGATCGTACTTGGAGCGTCTCGCCTACATCCATATGCCTATTTGAGATCTTTGAGACTTTGCCCCTCGGGCGGGCTCTGCCGTAGGCTCAAAGAAAGCCCGAAAGCATTTGGTCCGCCAGCCATTACATATAGCAGTGGCTGCGTAGCGACTGGTGTTGGGACACAATAGGGAATGCGCGGCCACGAAGCACCAAGATGAGCGAAGCTGCCGGACCTGCCGAGCCGACGCCCGGGGAGTCGCTCCCCGCCGCTGAGCCCGCCGCGATCTCCTCGAACGAGCCGATCGCTCCCGCGCCGGCTGCTCCCATCGTCTACGTCGGCGGCCAGGTCGAGTCTCCACGCCGGGGCCTCCCCCGCGGCCTGGTGGCCGCCATTCTTGCGGGAATCTTCCTCCTGGTAGCGGCGGGCGGCAGCGGTCTGTGGCTTCTCAACACGACCCGCCCGATCAGTTTCCGGCCGGCCGCCGGCAGCACGGCCGAACCAGCCGTCACCAAGGCCTTCGTCGACGCCCTGCATCGTGGCGATCCCGCCGGCATGCGGGCCCAGGTGACCAAGGCGTGCCTCGCCGACCAGAGCTCATCGTTGTGCTTTGGGCCCGAGGCCGATAGCCGCTTCCAGCAGTCGATGGCCCATCGCAAGGTGGACCTGACCTTCCTGCGCCGCTACGACGGCAAGCTCGGCACGGTCGTGCTGTACGACCTGCTGGTGCACGACACCAGCACCGGCGAACAGGTGGAGTGGGTCCTGACCCTGCGCCTGTCCGCAGACGGCCATATCGACCGCGCCGTCACGAGCTGAGTTAGCCCGGATTCGCGCTGCGGATCGCCGCCCAGACCTTCTCGGGCGTTAGCGGCATATCGAGATGCCGGATCCCGAGCGGGCTGAGCGCGTCCATCACGGCGTTGACGATGGTGGGCGGGGCGGCCAGGGTGCCACTCTCGCCGATCCCCTTCGCCCCAATGGGGTTTCGCGGTGTCGGGGTGACGGTTCGGTCCAGCTCGAAGCGCGGCACGTCGGGAGCGGTGGGCACCAGGTAGGTGGTGAGGTTGCCGGTGAGCAACTGCCCGTCCGGGGAAAAGGTGGCTTCCTCGAATAGCGCCTGCGCGATTCCCTGGGTCGTGCCGCCGTGCACCTGGCCCTCCACGATCATCGGGTTTATTACCACGCCGCAGTCGTCGACGGCCAGGTACCGGAGGATCTGCACGCGACCCGTTTCGCGGTCGACCTCGACCACGGCCAGGTGGGCGCCAAAGGGAAAGACGAAATCCGGGGCGTCGAATTCCTCGTTCGCTCGCAGTTCGGCCTCGCGGCCATGAGCCTTCGCCCAGCTTGCCAGCCGTTCCAGGCTGAGGGCGCGGCTCGGCACGCCCCGTACGAAGACCCGCCCGTCCTCCACCACCAGGTCGGCCTCGGCGGCTTCCAGGGCAGCCGCAGCCAGCCCGACCACCTGGCGCTTGAGGGTCCGGG
>DASQAY010000089.1:0-8889 GCA_035635515.1 Candidatus Eiseniibacteriota bacterium
TGGGGCACCGCCGAAAGCCGTCGCCAACTGGATCCTGGGCGACCTGAGCCGGATCCGGGGTACCGAGGCCTGGGATACGGCCGGACCGCCCCTGTCCCCGGCCCATCTCGCGCAGCTCATCCGCTTGATCGACTCCGGCACGATCAGCGGCAAGATGGGCAAGGATCTGCTGGGGCAGGCGGTGGCGTCCGGGAAGGCGCCCCAGGACCTGGTCGCCGAGCAGGGTTTGAGCCAGGTCACAGGCGAGGATCAGCTGGGCGCCTGGGTCGACCAGGTGATCGCGGAGAATGCGAAGTCGGCGCAGGATTTCAAGGGCGGCAAGCCGCAGGCGCTCGGATTCCTGGTCGGCCAGGTGATGAAGCTGTCGAAGGGCCGCGCCAACCCCGAGCGGGTGAACGGCTTACTACGAGAAAAATTGAAGTAAGTGCTTGAGGTCAAGGTCGGGGAGCTCGCCCACGGGGGCGCCGCCGTCACGCGGGTCGACGGCCGCGTCGTCTTCGTCTATGGGGCGCTCCCCGGCGAGACCGTCCGGGCCGAAGTTACGCAGCGCCGAAAGGACTTCTGGCGGGCGGAAGTGCGGGCCATCCTCGATCCCTCGCCCTTGCGAGTGGAACCGCCCTGCCCGTTTGTCTCCCGGGGTTGTGGTGGCTGCCAGTTGCAGCACCTCGCCTACCTGGAACAGCTCGAGCAGAAGCGGCTGGTGCTGACCGAGCAGCTCCGGCGGTCGCGCCTGACCTGGCCGGGGGAGCGGATCGAGGTCCTGGCCATGGACGATCCCTGGCGGTATCGCATCCGTGGCGAGTTCCATGTCCTGCACCAGGCTGGTTCGGCCCGGCTCGGGTTTTACCGCAAGCGCACCTACCAGACGCTCCCCATCGACGATTGCCTGATCCATGCCGAGCCGATCGTCCGGGCGCTCCCGGCGTTCGAGCGGGCAGCCGCCGACCCCAACGCGTCCCGGGTGCAGGCGCTCCAGCTGACCTGGGCACCGGGCTCGAACGATCTTCTGTGGTCGCCCTACCCGCCGGGCACGGCAGACCCTGGCTTCGCCGCTCGGGCGGCGCCCCTGGCTCCGGACCTGAACCTGAACGACGACTCGATTGGCATGCAGGATGACGGGCGGCAGTTTCGGGTTCGCCCCGAGGTCTTCGTCCAGGTCAACGCTCGGCAACGCGTGGTCCTCTACCAACGAGCGCTGGACCTGCTCCAGCTGGAGGGCTCCGAGCGCGTCGTGGACGCCTACGCCGGGATCGGCATGCTGAGCGCCCGCCTGGCAGCGCGCAGCCGCGAGGTGATCTGCCTGGAGGAGAGCCCATTCGCCGTCCGGCTGGGTGAGCTGAACATGCGGCTCAACGAGTGCGGCACCGTCCGCTACCGGCGCGGCAAGGTCGAGGACACGCTGCCCGCCGTGCCGCCGCCGATCGATGCGCTGGTTCTGGATCCTCCGCGGGCCGGCTGCGCGGAGGCAGCCGTTCGGGTCATCCGGGAGAGTGGGGCGAAGCGGATCGTCTATATCTCCTGCGAGCCGTCCACGCTCGCCCGCGATCTCGCACGTCTGTGCGACCGCGGACGGTATACCCTGAGGGCGGTGGCTCTCGTCGACATGTTCCCCCAGACCTATCACATCGAATCGGTGGTCGGTCTCGAGTTGAACGGCAGCGCATGAGTTTCGTTCACCTTCACACCCATTCCGAATACAGCCTCCTGGACGGCGCCAGCCGGATCCAGGACATGATCCGGGTCGCGGTCGAGACCGGGATGCCGGCGCTGGCGCTGACCGACCATGGGGTCCTCTACGGCGCGGTCGACTTCTACCTGCAGGCGAAGGCCAACGGCATCAATCCCATCATCGGGCAGGAGATGTATGTGGCCGCCCGGTCGCACCTGCTGAAAGAAGGCCGGGTGGATCGCGATCCCTACCACCTCATCCTGCTGGTGAAGGATGTGACCGGCTACCGCAACCTGATTGAGCTCTCCAGCCGCGCCCACCTGGATGGCTACTACTACAAGCCGCGGGTGGACAAGGAGCTCCTGGCGCAGCACCACGAGGGCCTGATCGCGCTCTCCGGCTGCCTGGGCGGCGAGGTCGCCTCCCGGCTGCTCGACGCGGACATGGCCGCTGCCGAGACGGCCGCTCGCGAATACCAGGCGATCTTCGGCGACGACTACTTCCTCGAGGTTCAGGAACACGGGCTCCCGGAGCAGGCGCACGTCAACGAGGAACTGCGGAAGCTGTCGGAGCGCACCGGGATCCCGCTGGTGGTGACCAATGACTCGCACTACACGCGGCGGGATGACGCGGAGGCGCACGACATCCTGCTGTGCCTGCAGACGGGCACCATCGTCTCCGACCCGAAGCGGATGCGCTTCCAGGGCGACCAGTTCTATCTCAAGACCCCGGCCGAGATGGAGGAGCAGTTCCCTGACTGGCCGGAGGCGCGCGAGAACACGCTCCGCATCGCCGAGCGCTGCCACCTCGAGCTAGAGACCCGGCCGCTGCTGCCGACCTTCGACGTCCCGAAGGGCGAGACCGCCGAGACCTACCTGCGCACGCTGGTGGAGCGGGGACTCCGGCAGCGCTACCCGGACATGCCGCCGGCGGTCCGGGAGCGATTCGAGGAGGAATTCAGCGTCATCACCGACATGGGGTACGCGCCCTACTTCCTGATCGTCGGCGATTTCGTCGAGTACGCGCGCACCCATGGCGTGGCCGTCGGCCCGGGCCGCGGCTCAGCCGCCGGCAGCATCGTGTCCTACGCGCTGGGGATCACCACGCTCGATCCGCTGGCCCACGGTCTCATCTTCGAGCGCTTCCTAAACCGCGAGCGCATCTCCATGCCGGATATCGACATCGATTTCGACGATCGCAACCGGGACCGGGTGATCGAGTACGTGGCCGACCGGTACGGCCAGGATCACGTGGCCCAGATCATCACGTTCGGCACCATGAAGGCTCGGGCGGTGATTCGGGACGTCGGCCGCGCGCTGAACATCCCCCTGCGCGACGTCGACCGCCTGGCCAAGTTCGTGCCCCCCACCCTGGGGATGACCATCGAGAAGGCCATCCAGATGGTGCCCGAGTTGCGCGAAGCGGAACAGGATCCCGCCTTTGCGAAGCTGCTGGTCAATGCCCGGAAGCTGGAGGGGCTGGCGCGCCATGCCTCCACCCACGCGGCCGGCATCGTGATTGCGCCCCAACCGCTGCACCATTTCGTGCCGCTGCAGGCCAGCATCACGCGGGGCGAACGCAACGGCCAGGACAAGCGCGCGGTGATGACCCAGTACGAGATGAACGCCGTCCAGAAGATCGGGCTGCTGAAGATGGACTTCCTCGGCCTGCGCAACCTCTCCATCATCGAGGACACGCTTCGCAACCTGGCGCAGACGCGCGGCCTGCAGCTGGATCTGGCGTCGATTCCGTGGGACGATCCCAAGACTTTTGCCCTCCTCCAGGCGGCCGACACCAACGGCGTGTTCCAGCTCGAGTCGCCAGGCCTGCGGCGGCTCCTCACCGACCTGCGTCCCAGCTCCTTCGCGGACATCAGCGCCGCCATCGCCCTGTTCCGGCCCGGACCGCTGGAGGGCGGCCTGGTGGCCCAGTACATCGGCTGCAAGAACGGCGAACGCGAGATCGTCTACCCGCTCCCGGAGCTGGAGCCAATCCTCAAGGAGACGTATGGGGTCATCGTGTACCAGGAGCAGGTGATGCAGATTGCCTCCCAGCTGGGCGGCTTCACCCTGGGCGAAGCCGACGTGCTGCGGCAGGCGATGGGCAAGAAAAAGAAGGACGAAATGGCGAAGATGCGGGCCAAGTTCACCGCCGGCGCGATGGCGCGCAACGTGAGCGAGGCCAAGGCGACCGAGATCTTCGATCTGATGGCCTTCTTCGCCGGGTACGGGTTCAACAAGTCGCACACGGCGGCCTACGCCGTGATCAGCTACCAGACCGCGTATCTCAAAGCCAACTACCCCCTGGAGTACCTGGCCGCCCTGCTCAACAACGAGGCGGGCAACTATGACCGGGTGGCCGCGGCGGTGCTCGACTGCCACGCGCGGGACATCGAGGTCCTGCCGCCCGATATCAATACGTCGGAGGCTGGCTTCTCCGTCCACGACGGCAAGATCAGCTACGGGTTGGCGGTGATCAAGAACGTGGGCGGCAAGCCCGTGGAGCTGCTGCTGGTCGAACGCGTCGCCCACGGGCCGTTCCGGTCCCTGCTCGACCTCTGCTTGCGGGTCGATCCGCGCGAGCTGAACAAGCGGGTGCTGGAGAGCCTGATCCGCTCGGGCGCCACCGACAGCCTCGGGGAGCGTGCCCAGCTACTGGCCAGCATCGACCGGGTCACGGATCGCGCCAACCAGATCATCAGGGAGCGGGAAAGCGGCCAGACCTCGCTGTTCGGGATGCTGCCGGAATCCGACGAGCTCGACGATCCAGCGGCCGGCCTGATCGAGGACGTGCCGCCCATGCCGCAGGAGGACCGGCTGCGTGCCGAGAAGGAGCTGCTCGGCCTGTACCTGTCAGATCACCCGCTGAAGCGGATCGAGCACGAGCTGGTCAGCCGCGTCGATACCTACGCGAACCAGGTCACCCCCGAGATGGAGGACCTCGAGGTCCGCCTGGGCGGGCTGATCAAGGCCGTCCGGCCGGTGGTGACCAAGACCGGCCGCCCGATGGCCTTCGTCCTGCTCGAGGACCTCACCGGAACTGTCGAAGTGATCGTCTTCTCGCGGCTGTACGAAGAACGCCGCCAGCTGCTGGAGGCCGACGGCATCGTGATCGTGCGCGGGAAGGTTGACGCCCGGACGACCAACGCCGACGACGAGGAACGGTCCGAATCCGCAAAGATCATCGCCGACGAGATCATTGCCTTCGATGCACCCGAGCCGGATGACTGGGTGCGCAACCAGCTGATCCACCTCGACCTGCCGGCCGAGGCTTCCGGCGACCAGCTGGCCCGATTGCAAGAGATCCTGGGGACGGCCCCCGGTCCCGACCGGGTGCTGATGCACCTGCCGCGCGACGACGGCCTGGTGGAGATGGAACTGGGCGATCGCTTCCGGGTGCATGGGACGGGCCCGGAGGGGAGCCGCGTCCAGCGGGAGATCGACGCGCTCTTCGGCCGGCCGGTCTGGCGGTTGGAGGTCATCCGCAAGAAGGCGCCCGAGCGCACCCCCAATGGTCGCTCGGCCCGCACCCTGGCCGGGTCGATGCCGGCTGCCCGCTGACTGACGGATTAGACAAAGCCCCCCAGTGGGGCTAGTGCGTGGGCATGCGGACGCTTCTTTGCCGCTGTGGTGCCCGTGGTTATCGCCTCCTGTGAGCAGGCGACGCGGCCCAGCCCGATAACGGCGCCCGATCCCAGCGCAGCTGGAAGCCGCGCGCTCGCCGCGGTCTGGGCGTCGCTCGACGGCTCGGTCATCCTCGCCGACTTTCCCAGAGATGCTGGTGCTGGGTCCTGCGTCATCCATGCTGGCGGACCGCCCCCCGGCAGCCAGGTCGCGGGGACGTACAGCACCGCCGTCCAGCGCCAGGCCGCGGATTGGCTCGTGACTTTTTCTGAGGTGTGGGACGCGCGAGCTTTTCACGCGATGGGCTCCGCGCACGACGGCCCGCTGGTGCACTCGTGGCAGTTCACGGTCGACGCTGAGGGCCGTATCGTAAGGCAGGTCCACTTCGGCGACTTTCCGCCGCAGCTGGTGTTCTAGAAATGGCTGGAGAGTTTATGACACACAGCTGTCAAAGCCATGGTTCACGATGGCAGTATGGCGGCGGCAGGCGATCGGTTGAGGAGTGCGGGAGCCCGACTGACAGCGGCGATTAACGACTACGCCGCAGCCTTGCGCAATGCCGACGGCGCCACGCTGGGCGAAGGCCTGATCCGCACGAGAGAGGCGAAGGACCGCCTGGAATGCGTCTTCGCGGAGGGCCTTCGGCGCTTCGAGAAGTCCGGGGAGTATGCCGCTGAGGGGGCGCTCGACCTGGTGGCCTGGCTGCGCTCCAACTGCAAGCTGTCGGGTGGGGCGGCGGCGGAGCGGGTCGGCGTCGCCCGCCAGCTGGAACACCTGCCGGAAACGCAAAAGGCCTTTGCCCGGGGTGAGGTGGGCTACCAGCACGTGGCCGTCATGGCCCGCACCGCCGAGCACGTCGGAGTCGCGGCAGTGCGCCAGGCTGAGGCCAGCCTGCTAAAGGCGGCGGAAACGATGGACCCGGGCGTGTTCACCGGCGTCGCAAAGAATTTCGAGCACCGGGTGGATGCGGCGGCCGCGCTGGCGGAAGCCAACCGCGCCCACGAGCGCCGCTACCTGCACGTCAGTGAGCCGCTGGACGGGATGGTTCGCCTGGACGGACTGCTGGACGTGGAAGGCGGTGCCATCCTGCGCACCGCCCTGAATGCCAGCATGCTGCCCGGCAAAGACGACGACCGCACCCCCGGCCAGCGGCGCGCCGACGCCCTGATCGACCTCTGCCGGCGCATGGCCGGCGGGTCGTCCACCGGCGCTGGTCCGCGGCCGCACCTGGTCATTCGGGCCAGCCTGGACACGCTGCTGGGGACGCCCGGCGCCCCGGCCGGCGAACTGGAGACTGGCGGGTTCGTGCCGGCGGAGACCGTTCGCCGGCTGGCCTGCGATGCGGCGCTCACCCGGATCACCGGCCGGGGCGAGCTGGAGGCCGAGATCAGCCACGCCGCGCGGTCCATCCCCCCGTCCACCCGGCGGGCGGTGGAAGCGCGCGATCGGCGCTGCGTGGCCGGCCGTTGCGATCGTCCGCCCCAGTGGACCGACGTCCATCATCTTCAGCACTGGACCCAGGGCGGACCGACGATTCTGACAAATCTTGTCTTGCTTTGCCGGCGGCACCATCGGATGGTCCATGAGGAGGGCTGGGGTCTGCGGCGCGGCGAGCATGGACGGTGGGGACTGATTCCGCCCCTGAAGCTGGTAGCGGCACACGCCCGGTCTGCCTGAACGGCCCATCGGGCCGATGGCGACCGGGCCGGTCAGATGCGTTGGCTACCCAGCCAGCTCACCGCGTAGTAGGCGACGAGCAGCACGACGATGGCGGCCACCGGTGCCCAGTCGAAGGTGCCGACCCGGCGCGGGAGCCAGCGGCGAAAGGGCCGGGTGAAGATCTCGGAGCTCTGGACCACCATCTGGACGAACGGGTTCCAGGGGTCGAGCCGGAAGAACCCGAAGATCACCCGGATGACAAGCAAGATCAGGATCAGGACCAGCACGTACTGCACCACTTTCACCAGCGCCAGGACCACGTCGGCGGTCGAGACCAGGATTTGCAGAACGTACAGAAGGACGATCGCGATCGCGGGCGACAGGTCGAGCCCGCCCATGGGTGGGACCACCCGCCGGACCGGGTCGATGATCGGGTCCGTGACCCTGGCTAGCAGCCGGCCGGGGGTGGAGTACATGGTCCCCGGAAAGTAGGACATGATCACCCGAACCAGGATGGCGAGGATGAGGATGTTGGTGATGGCAATGAACAGCCCGAACAGGGGATCCGGCAGCAGGGCGGCCCGTAGCACGAGCGAATTCTACTGGGAAGGGGCGCGAGACCCTTAGGCCGCTTTGGCAACCACGCGCGGGCCGCGAGCGCGCTCGATCAACCGCCAAAGGAAATACAACAACACCGGCAGAAAGACGATCGCGTAGCTGAGCGGGTCGCCCGGTCGGTTCGAGGGGCCGTTGCCGTCTTGGGGCAACACGTAATAGGCCAGCACGGAGTAAATGCCCCAGGGGAGGGCCACCACCGTCACCAGGCCGGCAATCGCCAGCAGGCCACCGCTGTAGAGGGCCGCCAGCAGGCTGGTGCGCCGGACCTCCGGTGGATCCAGGGCGCGGATGCCAAGCCAGTGCAGAACCCAGAGCAGTCCACCGGTCACGATCAGGGCCAGGCCGCGCACCAGGTCGTCCCTATACGGCCGTTCGCTCTGGTCAGTGGGGCCGGGCGGCGGCACCGGCACAACCCCGGGCTTGACGGGCGGCGCACCCGGCGGCCCGTACGCGTAGCTGACCTCGTAATAGCTGAAACCGCGACCCGCCACCGTCGCCATGCCGGCCTTCACCAGCGAGGTGGCCCCGAACAATAACACCAGGAAGCTAGCGAACGCCAGGGCGTACAGATAAAAGCGAAGCAAGGCCCGGGGCGAGGTGTCGAGACGGCCCTGGCGGATCGCCAGCACCATCACGACGACGCCGCCAATCAGCAGCAGGACCGCGGCCAGGGCAATCACAGCGCTCACGGCTGAGCCGAACCTTCGCACCCTGGCGGCTCCCTGTCAAGACACGTTACCGTGTTGTCATGCAGATCGGGATCATGCTCGAAGGCCAGGAAGGGTTGAACTGGGAGCGCTGGATCAGGATCAGCCAGCAGGTCGAAGGGCTCGGCCTCGACTCACTCTGGCGGTCTGACCACTTTTTCAGTGTGATGGCACGCGGAGAGCGCGACTCCCTCGAGTGCTGGACCTCTCTGACCGAGCTGGCAACCCGGGTCCGGCGGATCCGGTTTGGTCCGCTGGTCAGTCCCATGACGTTTCGGCATCCGGCTTTGCTGGCGCGGATGGCAGCCGCCGTGGACGGGCTCTCGAACGGACGCCTGGTCCTGGGGGTGGGTGCTGGCTGGAACGAGGCCGAGCACGCCGCCTACGGGATCACGCTGCCGCCCATGAAAGAACGGATGGACCGTCTCGAAGAGGGCATCCAGGTCATCAAGGCCCTCTGGACGGGCGGCCCGGTTTCGCTGTCGGGCGAGTATTGCTCGCTCAAGGACGCGACCCTTGGCCCCGTTCCTGTCCAACAGCCGGGACCGCCACTACTCATTGGCGGTGACGGCGAGCAGCGGCTGCTGCGGATCGTGGCCCAGTACGCCGACGA
>DASQAY010000090.1:0-4111 GCA_035635515.1 Candidatus Eiseniibacteriota bacterium
TCAGCCGGTCGCCAATGGTCGGGTTGGTCTGCGCGGGGATCTTGGCGCCGAACGCCCCGGACGGCTGGAACGCCGGCTGCGTGGTGTTGACGGCAAAGTCACCACAGGCAAGGCCCACTGGAGACGGGCACGCTACCGTCAGCGGTCCGTCGCGGGTTCCAGCCACCGTCGGGGTGTACAGCGCGAACCCTCGCGGCATGCCGTTGGTGTCCACGATGGAGTGCAGGCCGCTGGCCGCACCGGGGTAAGTTGGGCTGGCGGCCGCAATGAGCCACTGGTGGTTGAGAAACGAGCCGCCAAAAGCGGCCTGAAAGAACTTATCCGCAATCGCGTAGTGCGGGTGCCCATCCTGGTGCAGGTACTGGTAGATCGGGAGCGCCCGGGTATCGTACACGCCCATGACCAGCCCAATGGCGTCGCTGCCCGTCACGTACCGGTTCTGCTGCCCGGCGTTGAGCTGGTATTGCTCTTCGTAGAAGCGGTGCACCAGGTCACGGGTGCAGCCGCCCGGCAGGCCGGTCCCGTTGGGGACGCCGGTGGGGAAGCTGAAGGCCTTGAGCACCGGCGGGCAGGTGGTCGCGGTGGCGGGGATGAACGCATCGATGTTGAAGGACCCATTCGAGAAGTGGCTGGCGAATCCCCTCGGATCTGTACAGTCCGCCGGCAGCGGCGGCGAGGTGAGGTTAACGTCGTTCTGCTTGAGGCAGGCGTAGGCCGTTCCCGCCTGATCGACCTGAATTGTGCGCGCGGCCGGCGGACTGCCGAGCCCATCGACCCCCTCCCAGCTGCCGTAGAGGTTGTCAAAGCTGTGGTTCTCCTCGTAGATGACCACGATGTGGTCGATGCGGCTGAGAGCGTTGCTCTCACCCTTATTGTCGGCGGCCGTGGTGGTGATACTGGCAAGCTGGCCGGCGACTCCCCAGACCAGGCTGATCGCAATCGCGGCGAGTCGTAGGCGGACCATATGAACCCCTCCCAAGTGAGCTACGGCTGCCGTCGTCCCGCGCAGACTATAGCGCTGCCCGAAATGCTGTCAAGCCCAGGTTAAGTTTGTCGTAGCTGCGGCAAAGGTTCAGGCTTGCGCCGGGCCGGGGCCCCACCTCGACCTGGGAGCTCCGGGCCACCCGCCTCCCGCCGGAGCCAGAGGTGGAGCAGGACGGTGGTCCACATCCGGTAGGGTTGCCAGTTGTCGGCGATCTCCAGAACTCGCGCGTGATCGGGCTTGCTGGCCAGGGTATAGGCCCGTTGGACGGCCTGTTTGGTGACGTCGTCGTCGGGTACCCCGTCGACCAGCCCCGCCCCGCGAAGGAGCGTCCCCTGGGCGCTGAACGGACCGATGCCGTGCAGGGCCCGCAGGGCATCCAGGGCTTGCTCGACTGGCATGGCACGCAGGTGGGCGCGGTCGAGAAGGCCCTCCGTGGCAGCCCGTGCCACCACGTGGAGACGCTCGATCTTCTCTGCGCTTAATCCCGGAAAGCTGGCCACCGTGGCCAGCACGGCTGGCCGGGGAAACGCAGAGAGGCGCTCCTCGCCCACTTGGATCTGGTCGCCGAGCTGGCGGGCCATGGCCATTCGGGTCGCCCGCGCTTGCCGAATCGAGCTCCGTTGGCCGATGACGAAATTGGCGGCGGCTTCGTAGGGGCTGTGAAAACACACCGGTCGAAGGAACCGGTAGGTCTGCTGCAGCCGGCCGATCACCGGGTCACGGCGGCCGACTTCCGGGAAGCCGCTTCCATCGACATCGAGCGACAGCACCGCCAGTGCCTGGTTCCAGGCCGCCGCGGCGTCCGGCCCGGTTGCGCCGTGGACCTCTCCGGTGATCGCGGCGGGCGTCTGCCTGACCACGACGGCCGCCGACGTGCGCCAGCCTTCGACCGGAAAGGCCATCGCCACGGCCGATGGATCGGCCTGGAGCGGTGGCCAGCCGCCAAAGAACTCGCTCTCGTCGCCCAGGTTGAAGGGCCCGCGTGGAACCAACTGGAATCGGGGCTCGATCAGGCGGGCAAGACTACCGGGCGCGATAGAGTCCTGTCAAGCGTCTGGGACTTGCCGCCACGCATGACACGGAAGGCAGTGCGTATCGAAGCAAACTGAGTGGTGCGCGAGCTGACGGACGGCGCCGTCGGCTATTAGCCCTTCCGACGCCCTCCGCTGACCAGCTTTCGGATCCGGTCCACGCTGGGCACCACACTCGCCGGCAAGCGGAGCCCTTTGGTCAGTGTCGTCGGATCCTTCAGGCCATTTCCCGTCAGGATGCACACGATCCGCTCATGGTGCGCAATCAGGTCCTGGTCGACCATCCGGATCAGCAGCGCCAGCGGGGCGGCCGACGCCGGCTCCGCCAGCAAGCCTTCCTCAGTACTCAGCCGACGCTGCGCCGCCAAAATGGCGGCATCGGTGACGGCCTCCAGGGTGCCATGCGACTCGTCGCGGGCCCGAATCGCCCCGTCCCAGGACGCCGGATTCCCAATCCGAATGGCCGAGGCGATCGTCCGGGGCCTGGCCACCGGCTTCCCGGTCACCAGCGGCGCCGCGCCCGCCGCCTGGGCGCCGTGCATCCGGGGAAGGGGAAGCCCTTCTCGCTCGTGCAGCTCGCGAAAGGCACGCCAGTAGGCCGTGATGTTGCCCGCGTTCCCGACCGGCAGGAAGACGCGGTCCGGCACCGCGCCGAGCTGCTCCACGACCTCAAAGCCGGCGGTCTTCTGCCCCTCCAGCCGGAACGGATTGATGGAGTTGACGATAGCCACGCCCGGCACGTCAGCCAGCGCGCGCACGATCTTCAGCGCATCGTCGAAGGCGCCCCGGACGGCGACGATCTGGGCCCCGTAGGCCATCGCCTGCGCCAGCTTTCCCTTGGCCACCCCGCCCGCGGGCAGCAGCACGAACGCCCGCAGGCCATACCGCGCCGCGTAGGCGGCGGCGGAGGCGCTGGTGTTCCCGGTCGAGGCACAGAGCAGGGTGTGGGCCCCGGCCTCGATGGCCTTGGCGGTGGCCAGCGCCATCCCACGGTCTTTAAAGGACCCCGTCGGGTTCAGGCCCTCGTACTTGAAGAACAGCTGCGGCAGGTCGAGGCTGGGGCCGATTCTTCTGGACCGGATGAGTGGCGTCCACCCCTCCCCCAGGCTGACCTCGGGAGTCGCGTCACTGACCGGCAGGTAGCGCCCGTAGCGGGCGATGACCCCGGCTCGGTACGACTGGGCGATTCAAGAAGGATAAGAGTGGAGGAAGTCCCCGCGCTGGACTCCCTCCCAGAAACCTAAGGACAGAGCACGGCGACGATGGTGCCGGTGCCGGCGCCGCCAGGGTCGGCGGCATAGCCTGGATTCGTCTGGACGATCACGATCTCAGTGGTGCCGCCGGACACAACCGGGCCGGACTGGCTGACCGAGCCGGCGACGATCACCGCCATGAAGGACGGCACGCTGGCTGGCGGGTTCGAGCTGTTCCCGGTGTTTGTAGACCAGCTTGCTCCGCAGTCAGTGCTACTCGTCGTGTCCGCGAATCCCTTGAAACTGGCTGGCGCCGGCCCGCCGGTGAGCGGGTTCACGGTTGCCCATTGCGCGCCCCAGAACGTGACCGATGTGCCGAGAGTGGCCGGGTTGCCGACCACGAAGGACCCGCTGGTGAGGAACTGGAAGATGAGCGTGATGCCGGTTGAGCTGGCGCCCACATAGAAGCCGTCGCCCGCGAAGCTGGCGAAAACGCTGCCAGGTCCGAGCGGTTGACTTACAACGGCTATCGCACAGCTGGCGGTGCCGCTGGCATTGGTCAGGCCGGCGCAGCTCTGGGCGCCAGGACCGGTCCCTTGGGTCAGGGTGACGGTGCGCCCGAGGATGGGCGTGAGCCCGTCCTCCTGCAAGACTGCCGAGAGAGTCACCCCGCCGCTGTTCGCGATCAGGGTGGGACCTGTGTACTGGATCACCGCCTCTTCCAGCGTGACGGTGAACGAGATGGCCGCGCTACTGCCCCGGAATGGGCTGGCGGCGGGCGGGCTGAACGTGGCGGTCAGCGGGACGGTTCCTGCGGCCTGGTTGGGCACGAGGGTGCACGTGGCGTTCCCGGCCGGATCCGTGAGACCCGAGCAAGTCTGGCTGCCGAGGCGAAAGCTGAC
>DASQAY010000091.1:0-2185 GCA_035635515.1 Candidatus Eiseniibacteriota bacterium
AGGCCAGTTCGGTGAGCACGATCAGGCCGCCCAGAAGAAGTCTGAATTGCCACGGGTCGGGGGTCCACAGGATGGCCACCAGGGCCACGTACAGGACCGCCAGCAGTCGCCGCTGCCGGGGCGTGGGGTTGGCATGGAGAAAGATGGCCGCTGCCAGCAGCACGACGGTGAGGTCGGGCACGTGCACGTAGGGAGTCAGCAGCATCGAACCGAGCAACGCGGTCGCCACCACCAGGTCGGGGCCGCGCCGCCGCCGCGCCCGAATAATCCAAAGGACCCCGAACGCCAACGCCACCTGCAGGGCGCGCGCCGGCAGGGTGCCTCCGATCAATTGGGAGAAGCTCAGGCTAGCTGGCGCCCAGTCTCGTGCCACGGCCAGCGCGTCGGGGAGCCGGGCGAGGTAGGCCGTCAGTCCATCGGTGCCCAGGCTGAGCACGGTCGCGATGACGAGCGCGACGGCGCCCGACCACCAAACCAGAAAGGCGCGTCGATATCCGGCGACCAGCAGTCCCACGGGCACCAGGAGGGCAAGGTTGGGTTTCAACAGAATCACCAGCAGGACCAGCCCGGCTTCGATTTCGCGGCCCCGGCGCAACAGCCACCAGCTGGCCGCCACTGAGGCGGCGACCAGAATGACGGACTGTCCGAGCATCAACGCGTACATCACCGGGTAGGCCGCCAGGGCCGCGGCCGCATAGGTCCAGCGGACCAGGCCCGTCCCCGGTGACACCAGGCGCGCGGTGAGGATGAAGGCGGCGACGATCACCATCATCCAAGCGGCGAAGGCGATCGGAAATGGGAGCAGCGCGAGCGGAGCGACCAGCCACGCGATGGCCGGTGGTTCGATGTTCGGCCACCACATGATGCTGCCTGCGCCGCCCAGCGCCTGCCACTCCTGGCGCTGAATGCTCAGGTCGTATAGATGGTTCCAGCCGGCGTGTAATCCGATCCGCGACCACAAGAAGTACTGCCCGAAATCGCTGTAGCCGAGCCGATGCACGGTGTAGCCCCAGCTGGCCATCCAAGCGAGTCCGACGGGCACTTCGACCAGGGCCAGGGCGGACAGGGCCGCCAGCCACACTGCCGGCCTGACCCACGGAGGCCGACCGCGGCGGATCGCGGTCAGGCCCATCGTGATCGCCTCCACCCCGGACCGCGCCACCGACCGGGGCATTGGTGCCTTCATGGGCGGCTCGCGCTTAGCTCATCGTGGGGTGCTGCCAGCCTCGCCGAGAGCAAAAGCCCCATCGTGGCCTATGACGCCTGGCCTCGGGCCAATCTTGCCGGAGTCAGGCCGCCATGGCGGACGCCGGCTGGGGCTGGTCCATGGGGGGGGATGTAGCGGTGATGACCAGCCACCCGATCGCCACCGGGATGACCAGCCACCCGATCACCGCCGGGATCAGCAGCGTCGTGAAGATGGCCGCCGCCGCCGGCACCACCACGATCGACGGGATAAGCAGCAGGGCATACCCGGCCAGGAGCAGGCGACGGCTCCAGATGGTTGTCGTGGCATTCAGGGAAATCCAGGCGGCGGCGACCAGCGCCAGCAGGTTCGGAGGCTGGGCGTAGGGCGCAACCAGCATGCTGCCCACGAGGGCGGCGGCAAAGGGCAGATGGATGCGCTCATGGCGACGGCGATAGGCGATTAGCAGGACGAGCCCGACGATAGCCAGCTCCACACCAAGGGTTAGCGGGCGCCATCCCAAGAGATCCTGGATCGTCAGGGGGGTCGTGGGCGGCGTGGAGTCGCGCACATGGACGACGTGGTCGACGAGCTGGCGCACGCCGTCCAAGCCCAGGCTGAAGAGCGTGAGGCTTGCCAGGACCGTGACGCTCGCCAGCCAGGACAGGGTCGTCTTCCATCGTCCACTGACGATGAGGACGGCTGGGACGAGAAAGCCGATCTGCGGCTTGATGAGAGCCAGCGCCAGGACGATGCCGGCCAGGACCGCACGGTCCTTGGTGAGGAGCCACCAGCCGAACACCAGCGCGGCCGTGCTGAGCACGGCGGGTTGCCCGAGCATCAGGGCCAGCACCACCGGATACAGAGCCAGCACGGCGGCGAGGTGGGTCCACCTGACTAGGCGCTGCCCCGGGACGGCCACCTTCCAGATGCCGATGAACAAGGCGAGCATGAACACGAGCCACAGCGCCCAGGCCAGCCGAAAGGGAAGGAGGGCAA
>DASQAY010000092.1:0-2057 GCA_035635515.1 Candidatus Eiseniibacteriota bacterium
GGCGTAGGCCTTGTCACCTCGAGAGCGGCGCTCGAGCCATCAGTGGCACGCGCAGGGCGGTCTTCACCCGCTCGCGGGAGACGGGCGCGTACCGTTCGCGAACTCATGCAGCTGGCTCGAGCTTGGATACGGGCGTCTGACCCACGCCCGTATACTGTCAAGGCAAAATGCTTGACAGAACCCGAGCCCGGGAGCACAACCTCCGCCTGCTGGACCTGTACGGACCGCTGCTAACCGCGCACCAGCGGCACATCCTGCACCTGGCCTGGGAAGAAGACTGGTCGTACAGCGAGGTGGCGGAGCGGGAGGGCGTGAGCCGGACGGCCATCTACGATCTGGTGCGTCGCGCGCGCACGGCGCTGCAGGGGTATGAGGGCAAGCTGGGGCTGGATCGCGACCGGCGCAACCGGGTCCGCCTGGCGGAGGCGATGCGCGTGCGTCTCAGCTCGCTGGAACGCGAAGTCTCTAGCCTGTCGCGCCGGCTGGAACATGTTTGAGGCCCTGACCGAGCGCCTCGATGCGGCGCTCAAGAAGCTCACCGGCCGAGGCAAGCTCTCGGAAGCCGATGTCGATGCCGGCCTGCGCGAGGTGCGGCTGGCCTTGCTGGAGGCCGACGTCAACTACAAGGTGGCGCGCGACTTCGTGGCTCGCATCCGACAGCGGGCCGTGGGTGCCGAGGTGCTGGACAGCCTCACCCCCGGACAGCAGCTGATCAAGGTGGTGCGGGACGAGCTGGTCGAGCTGCTCGGCCGCGAACGGGCCCCGTTCACCTACGCCCCGTCGCCCCCGACGGTGATCATCCTGGCGGGTCTGCAGGGCTCGGGCAAGACGACCACCGCGGGCAAGCTGGCGCTCTATGTCCGCCGGGAGGGCCATCGCCCCCTGCTGGTCTCCACCGACGTCCGCCGGCCGGCCGCCATGGAGCAGCTCGAGGTCCTGGCGGCGAGTCTGTCGCTGCCCGCCTTCGCCCCCCGCGGACAGGAGCCGCTGGCCATTGCGCGGGGGGCGCTGGACGATGCCCGGCGCGTGAACGCCGACGTCATCGTGGTGGACACCGCCGGCCGGCTGCAGGTCGACCAGGAGTTGCTCGACGAGCTGGCGGCTATCGTCGCTGCCGTCCCGGCGCAGCACCGCCTGCTGGTGCTGGACGCGATGACCGGCCAGGAGGCGGTAAACGTGACGACCACCTTCCAGCAAGCCGTCGCCATCACCGGGGTGATCCTGACCAAGCTCGATGGTGATGCCCGAGGGGGCGCCGCCCTCTCCCTGCGGGCGGTCACCCAGTGTCCCATCCAGTTCGTCGGGGTGGGGGAGAAGCTGACCGACTTCGAGCCGTTTCATCCCGACCGGATGGCGTCCCGGATCCTGGGCATGGGCGATGTGCTAACGCTGATCGAGAAGGCGCAGGAGCAGGTGGACGTGGGCGCCGCCGAGAAGGTGGAAAAGCGCCTCCGCGAGGGCCGCCTGACCCTCACCGACTTCATGGACCAGCTGAAGCAGGTCAAGAAGATGGGTCCGCTGGAGGGCATCATCGGCATGCTGCCCGGCGGCGGCCGCTTGAAGGAACTGGGTGGCGCCCTGCCCAGCGATGGGCAGCTCCGCCAGATGGAAGCCATCATCCTCGCGATGACCCCGGCCGAGCGGGAGCGGCCCGACATCATCGACGGCAGCCGCCGCCGACGGATCGCCCGCGGCAGCGGGACCGATGTGAGCGAGGTCAACCGGCTCTTAAAGGGGTTCGCGCAGATGCAGCAACTGGTGAAGCAGATGGGAAAGGGGAGGGGCAAGCTCCGCGGCCTGCCCATTGATCCCAGACAGCTGATCGGATAAGAAGGAGAAAACAATTGTCAGTGAAGATTCGATTGCGACGCATGGGGGCCCGTAAGCGGCCCTTCTACCGGCTGGTGGTGACGGACAGCCGGTCTCCCCGGGATGGCAAGTTCCTGGAGATTCTGGGGACGTTCGACCCGCTGACCGAACCGGTCACGCTCCGGCTCGACATCGAGAAGACCAGATCATGGTTGCAGAAGGGGGCCCGGCCGTCGGACACGGCGCGT
>DASQAY010000093.1:0-3231 GCA_035635515.1 Candidatus Eiseniibacteriota bacterium
CTCGCCCTGCTCATCACGGGA
The DNA here is from genome assembly GCA_035635515.1 of Candidatus Eiseniibacteriota bacterium. GTDB lineage: Bacteria > Chloroflexota > Dormibacteria > CF-121 > CF-121 > CF-121. Next base: position 22 of record DASQAY010000093.1, read on the forward strand.
TCGGCGCTCGTCTTCCTGGCTTTTGACCGGAGTTCGCATTCCGCTTCCGATACGCTGCGTCCCTTCCTGATCACCATGCTGCCGGTCTGGGTCGTCTTTGCGGCCGGCGCGCGGATTGTCCTCCGCTAGTGTCCCGGACGCTCATCTCCGAGTTCTCCTGGCGGTACTACTGGAATCCCTGGTGGCGCGAGAAGCACCCTTACTTCACGCCCCTGAGCGTCACGGAGTGCCGCCAAACTCTCAGCGACTCCATTCCGCAGTTCCGCCTCGGCCGTGGGATCAGGAGGACCCTGTTCAGTCCCGTGGACTTTACCCTGCTCCGGGTCACGACGTACCACCGCGGAAATGGGGTGAGGCCGGTCGCCTACGTCACGTTGCGAGAGGTCCCGGGTCGTGGCACCCTGGTCACCGTCACGCTCTCGAGCTTGTTCAGCACGCAGACGTTCTGGGTCGTCTGGATTGGCTTCGTTGTGGTGTTTGCGATGCTCACGACGCCCAGCGTCTCCCATCACGGCGCGGCAGGGACGATCGGCCCGCTCCTCTCCGTCGGCTTCGCCGTCTTCGCCGTCCTTCTGAATGCTTACGGGAGGTTCCTTGGACGCGGTGATCCAGCGTTCCTGCTGGGATTCCTCCAGGAACACGTTCGGTTGACCGAGCCGCCCGTCGGGATCGCGCTCCTCGTCCAGCCCTAAGAGATCTCGACCTCCTGGCCGTCCTGCGCCCAGCGGGTGTGGAAGGCGCCCTCGCGGTCGATCCGGTGGTACGTGTGGGCGCCAAAGTAGTCGCGCAGCCCCTGAATCAGGTTGGCTGGCAGTCGCTCCCGCCGGTAGCCATCGTAGTAGGCGAGTGCCGATGAGAAGGCCGGCGCTGGAATCCCGCGGTCGACCGCCATCCCGATGACGCGGCGCCAGGATTCTTGGGCTGACGCCATGGCGTCGCGGAAGTATGGAGCCAGCAACAGGTTTTTCAAATCCGGCTCGGCCGCGTACGCTTCGGTGATCCGGTTCAGAAAGCGAGCCCGGATGATGCAGCCACCGCGCCAGATGCGGGCGATGGCGCCAAGCTTGAGATCCCACCCGAACTCGCGGGATGCGGCCTGCATTTGCTCGAACCCCTGCGCGTACGCGACCATCTTGGACGCATACAGCGCGGACTGCACGTCGTCGACCAGGGTGGCAGCCCGCTCGTCGCCCTCGGTTGCTTGAGGCGGTCCGGCCAGCACTTTCGAGGCGGTCTGGCGATCGGCTTTCAACGCGGACAGGAAGCGGGCAAAAACGGCTTCGGTGATGGCGGTCACCGGAATGCCGAGGTCGAGCGCCGACTGGGAGGCCCATTTGCCGGTCCCCTTCTGTTCCGCCTCGTCGAGGATGACATCCACCAGCGGCTTCCCGCTGGTCGCGTCCTGCTTGGCCAGCACCTGGGCGGTGATCTGGATCAGGTAGGACTCGAGATCGCCCTCGTTCCAGCGGGCGAAGATCTTGGCCAGGTCGCCGGCGCCCAGCGAGAGCGCGCTGCGGAGCAGGTCATAGGCCTCGGCGATCAGCTGGATGTCGGCATATTCGATGCCGTTGTGGACCATCTTCACGTAATGCCCGGCCCCGCCAGGACCGATGTAGGTGCAGCAGGGCTCGCCGTCCACGTGCGCGCTGATGCGGGTGAGGACCGGCTCCACCAGTTTGTAGGCATCGGGTGAGCCGCCCGGCATGATACTCGGCCCCAGCAGCGCTCCCTCCTCTCCGCCCGACACCCCGGTGCCGATGAAGCGCAAGCCCTTGGCTTCCAGCTCCCGGCCTCGCCGCACGGTATCCATGAAGTACGAGTTGCCGCCGTCGATGAGGAGGTCGCCCTTGTCCAGGTGGGGGACCAGGTGGGCGATGGTTTCGTCCACCGGCGGACCGGCCTTGACCATGATCAGGATGGGCCGCGGCCGGGCAATCTGGCTGACCAGTTCCTCTACCGTGTGGGCGCCGCTGATCGGGCCCTCATGGCCGTGGTTGGCGAGGGCTTCGTCCGTCCGCGCCGTCGTGCGGTTGTAGACGGACACGGGAATGCCCTTGCTGGCGATGTTGCGGGCGAGGTTCATCCCCATGGTGGCCAGCCCCACCACTCCGAACTGGCTGGCTCCCGGAGCACCACGTTGCCATCCCGCCACCGCTGCCTGCGGCCCGGGAGCGCGCTGTGCCATTTGCTGTTCGCCTCCTGTTCCCCTCAGGCTACAATGCCGCCTCCACCTGGCGCGCAATGACCGCGTCCTCGCGGGCCTCGATGCGCAGGACCGCGGGAGCAATGCCGGCCGTGCTCAGGACGGTATCCACAGTCACCGCGTCGTCTCCAATCGTTCGTACCCCCAGTGTCCCCAGTCGGGAGACGATGGCGGCTCGGGTACGCCCCGAGTGCTCGCCAATCCCGCCGGTGAAGACGATGGCATCCAGTCGAGGCAGGGCCGTGGCCGCGGCGGCGATCCCGGCGGCCGCCCGGCGAACGAAGATCTCGATGGCCAGCCGGGCACGTTCATCTCCAGCCGCGGCCGCCTGCTCCAGCTCGCGCATCCCGGCACTGCGGCCAGAGACTCCAACCAGTCCCGATCGGTGGTCCAGCTGGTCCTCTAGCTCCGCTGGTGCCACCCGACCGGTGCGCAACACGTAGGTCAGGATTCCCGGATCGATTGATCCCGCCCGGGTGCCCATCATCAACCCTTCCAGCGGTGTCAATCCCATTGAGGTGTCGACTGATTGGCCCTGCCAGGCGGCGGTGACCGAGCACCCACTGCCCAGGTGCGCCACCACCAACCCCAGCTCGGCTGCGGGCCTGGCGAGCAACGACCCGGCCCGCTCAATCGCCCAGGTGATGGACAGGCCATGGAACCCGAAGCGCCGGATTCCCCACTCCTCGTACCAGCGGTACGGCACCGGGTAGACATAACCCGCGGGCGGCAGGCCGGTGTGGAAGGCCGTGTCGAAGGCCGCCACCTGGGGAAGGGACGGGAACGCCGACTGGGCCGCGCGGATGGTGTCGGCCGCCACCTGGTTGTGCAGCGGCGCGAACTCGGTCAGGGCCTCGATTCCGGCCAGTACCTCGGCGTCGATGCGCACCGCGGTCCGAAAGCGGGTGCCGCCGTGCACCACGCGGTGGCCAATAGCGCCCACAGACTTGAGGTCGACGGATTGGCGGAGCGCCTGGAGCACATCCTGAACGTTGCGACGCCGCGCC
>DASQAY010000094.1:0-3061 GCA_035635515.1 Candidatus Eiseniibacteriota bacterium
GCCGCGGATCGCACTCTATGACCATCGCGCCGCCCGACCGGAGCATGCGGGGAGCGTCGGCCAGCGCCCGCCGGATCAGGCGGAGACCGTCGGCACCCCCGTTCAGCGCCCGTTTCGGCTCATGCTGGACGTCCAGGGGCAGTCGCCGGAGGGCGGCCGCCGACAGGTAAGGCAGATTGGCCAGCACCAGGTCCGCGGGACCGGCTCGCTGGAACAGGTCGCTGCGACGGACCTTGACCCGGCGCGACACGTGTCGGGCACGCACATTGGCTCGCGCCACCTGCAGCGCTCGCTCATCGTTGTCCAGGGCCAGGACCCGGGCTCGTGGGCAGTTGCGGGACACGGCGATGGCGATGGCGCCGCTGCCGGTTCCCAGGTCGATGACGTCGCGCGCCCGGGGACGGTCGTGCAGGAATCGCAGGCCGGCTTCCACCACGACCTCCGTATCCGGGCGCGGGACCAGAACGCTGCGGTTCACCCGGATTGGTTCCCCGAAGAACTCTTTCACGCCAGTCAGGTACGCAACCGGGACCCGGCGCGATCGTTGGGCCAGCAGGAGGCGGAAGCGACGGGCCTGGGCCGCCGTGAGCCGGCGATCATCGTGGGCCCAGAGCCATTCGCGCGGTCGTTTCATGACGTGCCCGAGCAAGACTTCAGCGTCGAGCGCGGCCCTGGCGATCCCGGCCTGGGTCAGGCGCCGGCGGGCCGCGCGCAACTGGTCGCGAACGCGGGACCCGTCCTGGTCATGGGACCTCACCGTTGGCTCCACCGTCGCGTCCGGACAGCCGGTTCGCCTGGTCCGCTGCCAGCAACCGGTCCAGCACCGGGTCCAGGTCCCCCGTCAGAAACTGGGGCAGCTTGTAGTACTTCAGATCGATGCGATGATCGGTGATCCGGCCCTCCGGATAGTTATAGGTACGGACCTTCTCGCTCCGGTCCGCCGTCCCCACCGCCGACCGGCGCACCTTGGTGAGCTGGGCCGCCTCCTGTTCCTGCTGGCGGGCCAGCAGGCGGGTCTTCAGCACTTTCTCGGCCTTGGCCCGGTTCTTGAGCTGCGAGCGTTCGTCCTGGATAGCGACCACGATCGGCTCGCCGCCATCCTCCGGCTTGTAGGTGAGCCGGACCGCGGAGTCGGTCGTGTTCACGCTCTGGCCGCCGTGGCCCCCAGAGCGGTAGACGTCCACCTTGAGCCGTTCGGGATCGATGGCCACCTCGACGTCCTCGGCTTCGGGCATCACCACCACCGTCGCCGTGGAGGTGTGGATGCGGCCCTGGGCCTCGGTCTCGGGGACTCGCTGCACGCGGTGCACCCCGCTTTCGAGCTTCAGCCGGGAGTAGGCGCCTTTGCCGCGGACTTCGAAGATAACTTCCTTGAAGCCCCCCCGCTCGGTGACGCTGGACGAGAGCAATTCCACCCGCCAGCGTTTGAGCTCGGCGTAGCGGCTGTACATCTTGAAAAGGTCGGCGGCAAACAGCGCCGCTTCCTCGCCCCCGGTCCCACCCCGGATCTCGACGATCACGTCCTTGGCGTCGTTCGGATCCTTGGGCACCAGGGCGGCCTGGAGCTCCCGGGCCAGCCGTTCCTGTTCGGCTTGCTGCTTCTCCAGCTCCTGGCGGGCGTAGTCGACCATCTCCGCGTCGCGCTCCGTCTCCAGCAGCTGGCGGGCGTCGGCGATGGCCTGCTCGGCCCGCCGGTACCGCTGATACAGGTCGACCAGCGGGCGCAGCTGGGCCTGCTCCTTGCCCAGGCGCTGGACCTCCTTCAGGTCCTGGAGTACGTTCGGATCGGCGAGCCGGTCGTTGATGGCGTCATACCGTGCCCTGACCGCCTCCAGCTCTTCGAACATCAGGCCGCCGCCTCGGTCTCCTCCTGTCGAGCGCCGTTGAAGGCGGCCAGGGCGACCGCAATCTGGCCGTCATCGGGTTCTCGGGTGGTGAGCTTCTGAGTCGCCAGCAGCGGCAGGACCAGCACCTTGACGATGGGATTCCGCCGGTGGCGGCCGAGGAAGCGGATGCACTCGTAGGCCACCATGGCGATCACCGGAACCAGGAGGAGGCGAGACAGGATCAGCCACACCAGGGCCGGCCGCCCGACCAGGGAGAAGACAAAGACGCTGACGATCATCACGGCCAGCAGGAAGCCGGTGCCGCAACGCGGGTGGAGCGTGCTCTGGGTCCGAATGTGCGCCACCTCCAGGGGGACGCCCGCCTCGAAGGCATTGATGGTCTTGTGCTCGGCGCCGTGGTACTGGAAGACCCGGCGGATGTCCTTGGTCAGCGAGATGGCGTAGAGGTACACGATCAGCAGGCCGATCCGGATGCCACCTTCGATGAGGGTGAACCGGAGCGCGCTGTGACCGCGGCCCAGGAGCCCGGCCCCCAGCAGCGGCAGCCCCAAAAAGACCCCGATCCCGAACACGGAGGCGATCACCACCGTGATCGCGATGGCGCGCGGCGTCAGCTCGACATCCGATCCCTTGGCCTGGATGTTGGCCGAGTAGACGAGGGCCTTCATCCCCAGGTGGAGCATCTCCCAGAGCCCGGCCAGCCCGCGCAGAAAGGGGAGCTTCCAGAAGCGGCTGGTGTAGACCGCGGAGCGCAGCCGCTCGCGGGTGACCAGGACCTCGCCGTCCGGTTTGCGGACCGCCACCGCATAGGTCGTCCGGCCGCGCATCAGGACGCCCTCGATGACGGCCTGGCCGCCGTAAAAGAAGGTGTCCTGTTTCATGGCAGCCATCTTAGGCCGAAGGAGAAACGCGCGGGCGCGTTAGCGCTTGCGCTGCTGGCGCTGGGTGAAGCGGTCGACGCGTCCCTGGGTGTCGACGATCCGCTGCTGGCCGCTGAAGAACGGGTGGCAGACGCTGCAGACCTCGGTCTTCAGCTCCTTCTGGGTGGAGCCGGTGACGAAGGTGCTGCCGCACTGGCAGCGCACCACCGCGTCGTGGTAGTAGGTCGGATGGATAGTGGCTTTCACGAGCATCCTATTGTATCAACGGGCCAGCACGGCCGAGGTGTTGAGCATGCCTACCCCCAGGGCTAGCAGCAGCCCGAGGTAGAGGGA
>DASQAY010000095.1:0-21816 GCA_035635515.1 Candidatus Eiseniibacteriota bacterium
TCAGTCTGCTTCACGACCTCCAGGTGGGCAATTACAGCCGCCGGGCGTGGGGCCTCTTCCTTCGGGATTCCTGGCGGCGGTCCTGGCAGACCATGATGGAGAACCCGGGGCTTCGCCGCTCCTGGCTTCGCTTCGCGAGCGCCGGCGCCATCGGCATCCTGGTCGCCGGCGGGCTGTGCGCGTGGTTGGTGGCGCCCAGCGAGACCGTTCTCTTCCTGGCTACCAGCCTCCTCTGGTGGGCGGTGCTCATGGCCGACCTGGGCCTGCACCTGGGCCTGATGGTGAACCTGGAATCGGGCGAACTGCGGCGCACGATTGGGGTGCCCAACATGCTCACCGAGCTACGGGCGTTCGGGTCCATCTGGGTGGCTTGGGGAGCGCACTGGCTGACCGAGGGGATGCCGATCCCGCTGGTCTTCGTCTTCGGGGTGGCGGCGGTCACGGACTTGCTGGATGGCTGGATCGCACGCCGGGCGCACGTGTCCACCCGCTGGGGCCGGCTCTACGACCCGTTCATGGACGGCATCTTTTTCGGCGTGGCAGCTATTTCGCTGGCCGTGATCGGCGTGCTTCCGCAGTGGATCGCCGCGCTGGTGGTGTTTCGCTACGCTCTGCCCGTGGTCGGGGCTATTGCCTTCCTCTTTATGCGGCGGCGGACGCCGCGGATTCGGCATACGCCCTGGGGGCGGGCCTCGTCGGCCAGCATCGCGGCCACTATCTTCCTGGCGGGGGCGGCGGCCGGGCTCGGCCTGCCGTTTGACCGACTGGGCCCCATCCTCTACGCCATCGTGGTGGTGGCGGCGGTGGGAGCGCTCCTCAACATCCTGATGCGCGGCATCGAACAGGTCTGAGCAAGCTACTACCTTCCGGTACAATCCGCGAGTGCGACGCCTAGCGCTGGTGGTTGCCGGCGCGGCATTGCTGCTCAGCAGCTGCCTACCGGGACGCCAGAGCACCATCCGCATCGGCGCGCTGTTCCCGATGAGCGGGTCCCAGGCCGCGCTGTCCGGTCAGGAGTATGCCGGCGTCCGGATCGCGCGGGACTTTGTGAACGCGGACGGCGGCGTCGCGGGAAAACCCATCGAGCTGATCGCGCGCGACCTCACGGTCCGGGAAGATGCCGACGCGCGGGTGGCCGCCCTCCAGCGGAATGGCGTCCAGGCAATCATCGGGACCTACTCCAGCAGCCTGTCGCTCCCGGCCAGCAGTGCGGCGGCGCGGCGCGGGTTGCTCTACTGGGAGGCCGGCGCGGTCGCCGATCAGGTCACCGGGCGCGGGCTGCCGCTGGTATTTCGGGTGGGTGCCACCGGCCACAACCTGGGGACCATGTCCAGTCACTTCATGGCTTCGGTGATCGCCCCGCGGCTGCACCGCCCGCCGGGGTCGCTGCGGATGGCGATCGTGGAAGAGGACGACGCCTACGGCCGGTCCGTCGGCGATGCCGCCAGAACCGAGGCGCTGGGTGAAGGCCTGCAAGTCGTCACCACCGTCACCTATGTGGCGTCCAGGCCGGATTGGCCGCGGGTGCTCGATGCCGTTGGCAGCGTTCGCCCCGACGTCCTGGTGCTCGCCTCCTACATTCCCGATGGCGTCAGCTTCCGGCGGGCCATGCTGCGAAGCGGCCTGCACGTGGACGCGCTCATTGGATCGACGATGGCCGAGTGCGGACCGGAGTTCGGCGCTCTGTTGGGGGCCGACGCCATTGGGGTGTTCGCCTCGGACCGTCCAACAGCGGGATTCAATCCGGACGCACTGAATGCCACCGGGCGCGCGACGTACGAACGGTTCGCCGCTGCCTATCGTGGCCGGTACCACACGGATCCCACTGAGGAATCGCTGGCCGGGTTCGCGGCGGGCTGGACCCTCTTCCATTACGTGCTGCCGGCGGCTGAACCCGACCTGAGCGCGACCGGGATGGCAAGAGCCGCGCAATCGCTCGACCTGCCGGCCGGAACATTGGCCAATGGGGCCGGGATCAAGTTCGCTACGTCGGACGCGCTGATGGGTCAGAACGTGAGGGCCGCCAGCGTGATCTGGCAATGGCAAGGGGTCCGCCACAGCGTGACAGTCTATCCACCCGTCTTCGCCACCGGCGTCCCCATCCTGATCCCGCTGCCGCGGTGATTGCCGCCGCGGCGCCGCGGCGCGCCGCCGCGCTGACGGTCGCCATCTTGCTGACGGCGATCATCCGGAGCCTGTTGCTGCCATTCGGCGAGCTGCCTGCTGCCGTGGGCTTCGTCATTGCATTGGCGGGCTTGCTGGTCGTCGACCGATGGGTCAGCCCGTCGCTCTCGAGAGACCCCCTCCCCACCCTGCCCACGCGGGAAATCCCGCGACCCTATCGTCAGTGGCTCCCCGCAAGGGGGAGGGAGATTCGTGAGCGAGGGAGGGAGACTCCTTTCTTTCTTGCGGCGGTCGCTGGCGTTGCCGTTGGGTTGGTCCTCCTGTTCCCAGTGATGGGAGCTGGGGCGAGTGGCCGAACGCTTTCCGGTTTCTGGGGGTGGGGCGCGGCCATCGTCGTGATCGCGACCCTGGAAGAGGTGGTGATACGCGGGCGGCTGCAACCCGCCTGGACCGCCGAAGCCGGACCCGTCGCAGCGCTGCTGGTCAGCGCCGCCATCTTCGCGCTCATCCATCTACCGCGATACGGGTTGGGAGCCATGCCGCTGGACTTCGCGGTGGGACTGGCGCTGGGTGGGCTGCGGGCGGTGACCGGCCGGGTGGCGCCCTGTGCCATCGCCCACGTCATCGCCGATTGGGGAGCCTGGTTCTGGCTGTGACCGCGCGCCGGGTGGGCAAGCTCGCATTGGTCATCGGGCTGGCCGTCGCCGTGCTCCTGCCCTCAGGACCGCGACCGGCCCTCTTCGATGGGCTCCCCCTTCCCCAGGCGCCCTACCGATACGTGAATCCGCCGCCCGACCTCGCGTCCAGCAATCAGCCGCCGGGATCCGGCCAGGCGACCCTGCCGGTCCAGAACGGGCAGGTCCCCGGGGGCGGGGTCCAGACCAGCGACGGCCAGGTGCTGGTGTACTTCGGCGTGGGTGCGCTGGGCGCCTCCAGCAGCGCCCAGAGCGCCACCATCCGCATCGACCCGGTCACCGATCCGCCAGCTCCGCCTGCGGGGAGCCAGATCCGGGGCAATGTCTACCGGGTCAGCGCCACCGAACAGCCCAGCGGCGCCGCGGTGACGGTGGTCCATGGCTACAACATCACGATGCGGTACCCGCCCGGGCCATTTAAGGAACTCCGGTTTTATGACGGCACCAGCTGGCACGCACTGCGTACCACCACTGTCAATGGCAACCCATACGCGGGTGCCACGCCCACAGCGCTGGGCGAGGTCGCGGCCACCGCGCCAGTCGGGGCGGGCGGGGAGAGTCTCTTCACCATCCTGGCCCGGATCGTCGAGAGCTACGGGCTGCTGCTCTTTATCGTCGTGTTCGGGGCGATCGCCGTCTGGCAGGAGATTCGGCGCCGCCGCCGCAAACCATCCTGAAGTCATGAGAGCCCAGCGCGCCGGCTGGATCGCGGTGATCGTCGGCCTGATCCTGGCCGCGCTCCTCCATCCCCATTTCGGTCCACCCATGTATGAAGGTGCACCGCCGCCCGAGCCGCCGTACCGATACATGTGTCCGCCTCCGGACCTGGCAGCCAGCAACCAGGCACCGCAATCCGGGCAAGCAACCCTCCCTATCCACATTGGAGAGGTCCCGGGGGGCGGTACCCAGACCGACGATGCGCAGGTCCTGGTGTTCTTCGGCCCGGGTGCGCTGCGTGCCTCCAGCACCGCCCAGACGGTCACCATCCGGATCGACCCGGTGGCCTGTGGGGTCCCTCCGCCTCCCGGGAGCCAGATCCGGGGCAATGTCTATCGCATCGCTGCCACCGAGGACCCCGGCGGTGCGGCGCCTATCATCGTGCGCGGCTACAACGTCACCATGCGGTACCCACCGGGGCCGTTCACCGAACTGCAGCTTTACGACGGGAGCACCTGGCACCCACTGCGCAGCGCCATCGTCGGCGGGAGGCCCTATGCCGGCGCCACGGCGACCGCCTTTGGCGAGATTGCCGCTACCGCGCAGCCGAGCGGATGGCTCACCACCGTGTTGGCTGTCCTCGAGAGCTACGGGCTGCTGGCCTTTATCATCGTGTTCGGAGGCATCGCGGTCGCCCAGGAAATCCGGCGACGGCGGCGAATATGATCCAGCTGCACGTCACCTTCGGCCTGCTGTCGTGGTCGGTCGATCCGACGGTGCTGGCCGGCATCGCGGCGCTGGCGGCGGCCTATGCGTGGCTGCTTCGCCATCGCGGTGCCAGCCTGGAGACCTGGTCGCCGATGAGCCGGGTCTACTTCGCGGCCGGCCTGGCCGTGCTGCTCCTGGCCCTGGAATCGCCCATCGACGTGGGCGGCGATCGCTACCTGTTTAGCCTCCACATGCTGCAGCACCTGATGCTGTCCATGGCGGTGCCACCGCTGCTGCTGCTCGGGTTGCCGGCCCGCTGGCTGGCCTGGAATCGCTTTCGGGTCCACCCGATCGTGGCCAGCCTGGTGTTCAACGGCGTGCTCGTTACCTGGCACCTCCCTTTCCTGTACCAGGCCACCCTGACCAACGAGGGGATCCACGTGCTGGAGCACCTGAGCTTCCTAGCCACCGGCGTCCTGTTCTGGCGACCGATCATCGCCCCGGCGGGGGCACGGTTCGGGTTGTCCCCGATTGGGAAGATCGCCTACCTGGGCTTCGCCGGAATTCCGCCGACCATCCTCGGCATCGCCTTCATCCTGTCGCCCTCCGTCCTGTATCCGTTCTATGTGGCCGCGCCGCGGGTCAGCGGCTTGGGGCCGCTGGAGGATCAGCAGCTAGCCGGCCTGGTCATGTTCGGGCTGGGCAACCTCATTTACTTCGGGGCCACCGCGGTCCTGTTCTTCGCCCTGGACCGCAAGGAGGCCACCGCCGGCGACCCGGCGGAGGCCCAGGGGCCGACGGCGATCGCGATCGGGCGCGAGGCGGGCCGATGAGACAATGAGCGCCATGGCCCGCACCGCCAGTGACGTCCTGCATACCTCTGGCTACCGGCTGACCACCCAGCGGCAGATGGTGTGGGACACCCTGCGCCTGAGCAAGAAGCACCTCGACGCCGAGGCCATCTGCACCAGCATCCGCCGGCGCAACTCGCGCTTCAACCTGGCCACCACCTACCGGTCGCTCGAGGTCCTGGAGAAGCTGGGCCTGGTCAAGCAAACGCGGATCGGGGAACGCGGCTACTACGAGCCGGCCGAGGAGGGGCAGGACCACTACCACCTGGTCTGCGACGAGTGCGGCTCGACCCTGCACATCGAGGGCGACCACATGGTGCCGGTGCTCCACCACATCACCGACGAACACGGCTTCGTGGTCAGCACGGCCGACCTGGTCGTGCACGGCCGCTGCGCCCGCTGCCAGGCCAGGGCCGCCCGATAGTTGGCGGCTGACGCACCAGCCGCGGACCTGGTCCGCCCACGGCTGGGCGGCCCGGCGGCCGTCCTGATCCTGATCAGCGGCAGTCATGCCGTCATCCACGCCTATACCGCCGTGATGCCGCTTATCTACCCGTTGGCCCTGGTCGACCTGCATTTCTCGCTGACCGCGCTGGGCGTGATGGTCGCCTCGTCCAACCTGGTGGGCGGGCTGCTGCAGCTGGGGGCGGGTGCCCTGACCCGGCGGCTGCGCCGGCACACCATCATCGGCTGGGGGGCGGTGCTCCTGGGGCTATCCGGAATCGGCACTGCCCTGGCCGCCACCTTCGCCCAATTCTTCGCCATGAACATCGTGGGGCGGGCGGCCACCAGCGCCCAGCACCCGCTGGGAAATTCGCTGCTCTCCGACGTCTACGCCCGGAGCCGGCGGGGGATGGCCATTGCCGGTCACGTCGCGGGTGGGAATGTCGGCACGCTGCTCGCTCCCGTGGCGGGGGTGGTGGTGGTCGCCTGGGGTTGGCGCCAAGCGTTGCTGCTGCTCACCATCCCGGCCATTGCGGCCGGAGTAGCCATCCTGGCCGGGATGAGCGAAGCGGCGGGACCGCCCCGCGAGCGAACCGTGTGGCGCGACATGCTGGCCGCGGCGCGCCTGCTGCGCCGGCGCAACCTGGCCCTGGTGTTCGCCGCCGGAGTCATCGGAGCCGGTGGCCGCGGGCTCGGGATCGTGACCCTCATCGTTCCGCTCTTCCTCAAGCAACAGCTGCGGCTGCCCACGGCGGAGGTCAATATTCTGTACGGCATCGTCCTGGTGGGCAGCGTGATCGGCACCTTTGCGGTGGGGCCGATCAGCGATCGGTTCGGGCGACGGCGGACGCTGCTCTTGAGCTACGCGCTGAGCGTGCCGGTGACCCTCGGCTTGCTGGGCGTTCATGGACCGAGCCCCTGGCTGCTCCTGCTGATGGCCGGGCTGGGGTTGATCGTGTACGGCGAAAGCCCGCTGCTGCAAACGTTCGTGGCCGATGAGGCGCCCATCGCCGAGCGGGACGCCCTGTTCAGCCTGTACTTCGCGGTGGCCTTCGGCGTTGGCTCGATTTGGGCGGCCGGGATGGGTATTGCGCTAGAACGCCTGGGCTACGGACCGGTGTTCGTGATCATGGCCGTGTCGTACGTGGCTGCCGGCCTTTGCATTGCGCTCACGCGCGACGCGCCCCGGTCCGGCCGGTGAGAAGATAGGGGCCATGGCGCAGCAGGCCGAACCGACCCAGCCATCGTTCGAGATCGGCGATGAACACGAGCACGGCACTGCGGGAAGCATCGGTCGGCGGCTGCGGGACATCATCCTGGGCGGCCAGGACGGCCTGGTCAATGTCCTCGGCCTGGTCCTCGGCGTAGCCGCGGCCACCCAGTCGGTGCGCGTCATCTTCGTGGCCGGGCTGGCGGCCACGTTCTCAGAATCGATCGCCATGGGCGGGGTCGCCTACACCTCAGCGCTGGCCGACCGGGATTATTACCTGAGCCAGCTCGCCCGGGAAGCCCGGGAGGTCGAGGAGGTACCGGACAAGGAACGCGAGGAGGTCCGTCAGATCTTCCGCGCGAAGGGGCTCAAGGGTGAACTTCTGGAGCGGGTCGTCCAGGAGATCACCTCCGATCGGGATACGTGGATCCAGGTCATGATGAGCGACGAGCTGCACCTGTCGCCCGTGGTCGAGAAGGGTCTGGTGGGCCGCGCCCTCCTGACGGGGGTGTCCACCTTCATTGGCTCCCTGATCCCGTTGATCCCGTTCGTGCTGGTGCCGCTGGGAGTGTTGTCGGTGGGAGCCGCCACCCTGATCGCTCTTCCGCTGTGCGCAGCGGTCTTGTTCGGGGTAGGCGCCTACAAAGCCGTGACTCTGGTGGGGGACTGGCGCCTCAGCGGCCTGGAGATGCTGGTGATCGGGATGGTCTCCGCCTTTGCCGGGTATCTGATCGGCCGCCTGCTCAAGGTGAGCGGCGCTTAGGCGCAGCACCGAATTCCAAAAGAGCGGATGGACGCCGGCGACTACCTGGCTGCCGGAGACGCCTTGGCCGAACAGGGCCGCTGGTCGGAGGCTCAGGCAGCTTTCGAGATGGCCACGAAGCTTGCGCCAAAGGCGTCGCTGACCTGGCTCTCGTATGCGCTGGCGTGCTTCCCGCAGCATCGTTTCGGGCCGGCCGGCACGGCGATCGAGGATGCGCTCCACTACGCCATTCCCATCCTTGATACCCTGGAAACCCGCAAGGGTCTCGAGGCATATCGGGGGGAAAAGTGGGCCGAGGCGCAGCGTTGGTTTGAAAGGGCACTTGCCAAGGGGGCTCCGGATTCGGCGCCCCACCTGCTGCTGGCGATGTCCATGCTCCGCCAGGGAAAGTCGAGCGCCGCTCTCAGCCATCTCGTCACCGCCAAGGCGATGGAAGAGGCGGGTGCCAAAGAAGCCGGAGCCGAGGAAAGCCAGCCGTAATCCTTCCGCGGTTGAAACTTATCGGCCACTCCCCCGTCTAAATGGACGTGACTCGCCTTCGCGCTGTGCTGGGGAGTCTGACCGTTTTCGAGGCTGCCATCCTGGTCGTGCTGGCTGGCCTGGCGGTGACCGGTGTCCTGGCCGGCCTGACAGAGCCCGTCTCTGCGGGCCCCTGCGGGGTCGACGAGTGTGCGCAGGTGGCCATCGCACACCAACAGCGGTGGGCCCTCACGTCGCGGATTCTCCTGGTCGCCACCCTTCTGGCGGTCCCCGCAGTGTTCGCGGTCTGGCGAAGATGGCGGGTGGCTCCGTTCATCTGCGCAGCCTTTCAGCTGGTTGCCGCCTGGTGCCTGGCCTTCTTTATCCAGGTCCTGACCATTCCGTACTGATTCGTAACTGCGACTCGTTCGCAATAAGCCCTATACTCCAGCTGGATGCAGCTTGCCCGCCCTGGCTCCGCGCCGGCCAGCCCAGATCGATCGTCATCCACAGTGGTCCGCCTCTCGGCGCTCTTCGGGGCAGTCGGCCTTCTCCACGTGCTGGGCTGGGGGACGATGCTCCTGCTGGTGGCGCCCCGCTACCCAATCATGCTCGGTCTGGGAGGCCTGGCCTACACCTTCGGGCTGCGGCATGCCTTTGATGCCGACCACATCTCTGCCATCGACAACACCACCCGCAAGCTGCTGCAGGAAGGCAAGAAACCGCTGGGCGTCGGCTTCTTTTTCTCCCTCGGTCACTCAACGGTGGTCTTCCTGATCGCCCTCGGGTTGGGGTTCGCCACCCAGTTCGTGGTGACCAATGTGGTCAGTGGCTCGGGGAGTCTGAAGAACACGGGCGGGTTGATCGGCACCGCCGTGTCCGGCGTGTTCCTGGTGCTGATCGGCATCCTCAACCTGATCATCCTGCTCGACATCGTGCGCCTCTACCGACGGATGCGGGCCGGCGAGTATGACGAGCGCGCCCTCGAGCACGAACTGGTTGCGGGCGGGCTGCTGACCCGGATCTTCGGCCGGCTCTTCAAGCTGATCCGTCATTCCTGGCAGATGTATCCGATCGGGTTTCTGTTCGGCCTGGGGTTCGACACCGCCTCGGAGGTCTCCCTGCTGGCCATCTCGGCCGGTGCGGCCGCCCAGCATCTGCCGATCTACGCCGTGCTCTCGCTCCCGCTCATCTTCGCGGCCGGGATGTCGCTGATGGATACCGCCGACGGCGCGTTCATGGCTCGGGCCTACGAATGGGCCTTCTCCAACCCCATTCGGAAGGTCTTCTACAACCTGACCGTGACCGGCCTATCGGTCTTCGTGGCTCTCTTCGTCGGCCTGGTGGAGCTGGCCCAGATCTTCATCGGGATCCTGAAGTTGAAGGGAGGCGTGTTCGACGCCGTCGCCCGGCTCGACTTCGGCTTCATGGGCGTGATCATCGTGGCCGCCTTCGTGATCACCTGGGTGGGCGCCTACGCCATCTTCAAGATCCGGCGCGTGGAGGAACGCTGGGGCCGGATGGTGCGGAGCTAAGGCGCCGAGGACCCCCGCTCCACCCTCCCCGCAGGGGGGAGGGAGAAGTCTTGTGGCGTCGGCGGGGTTGGGTCGTCGAGTGATGGATGGACTCGTTTCTCTCGAGACACCCCCGCCCCTGCCCCTCCCCGCAAGGGGGAGGGAGAATCGGGACCGTCCCACAAGGGAGCGAGATTTTTTTGTCCCAGCATGGGGGAGGGAGATCTTTATGGTGGGGGAGAAATCGCGCGGGCGATGGTCCGCTCCATCCCCGAGTGCGAGGCAACCATGGCCCCTAGGGCGCGGGCACGACGCCGCAGGTCGGTCTCCAGGTGACCGGCGACGGCCACCACCGTGGGCGGTGGGTCTTTCTGGCGCAACCGCTCGATCAGCTGCAGCTGTCGCTCCGGATGCAGCGTGATCTGGACCACCACCACGCTGCCGCGCTCGAAGCGGATGCCGTCGACGCTCTGGAGGGCGATGGGCACCACGGGCACGCCGAGTCGGCGGGCGACGGCCTCCACCCGCGCCGCAAAGAACAGGTCATCTTGGACGACGAATACAGGCATAGGACGGCGGACGGTAGTTTGCCGCCACAAATAGGCTATAATCCCGGCCAGCAAATTTGGGTCGAGGACGCGGGGCTCGCGAGAGAGGCCTCTGAGATCCAAAGAGGGAAAGGAGGCCGTTCGTGAGCTTCACCGACAAGACGTTAACCTGCCGCGACTGCAAACTGAACTTCGTGTTCACCGTTGGGGAGCAGGAGTTTTATGCGGCAAAGGGGTTCCAACACGAGCCCTCGCGCTGTCCGGATTGCCGTTCCGTCAGTCGCAACACGCGGGGGAGTGGCCGGGTGAGGGAGATGCACGACGTGGTCTGTGCCGAATGCGGAAAGCCGGCCCGGGTCCCTTTCCTGCCCACGATGGGCCGGCCGGTCTACTGCAGCGACTGCTTCGATAAAGTGCGAGCCGGCCGGGCGTAGCGTCACACAACGGTCCATCCGAACTTGGCCGGGGACCGTAAGTCGGAACGAAAGCCAAAACCGGCAGCATCGATCCAGGCGGATCCACGCCCGTGGCGGAGCCGCGCTGATCCTGGATCGGAGGGAGCTGTGATCGAGCCGCTGCCGGCGCCGCTTGGGATGCCCAGCACCGACCGGCGTGCCCGGGTCCGGCGAGTGGGCGGTCTCACCGTCTGGACCGAGACGCTGACCATTCGGAGCCGCGGACCACGGGATTTCATGGACGTCACCGACCGGGTGGCCGACGTCGTCGATCGGGCCGGGATCACCGAGGGGTGGGTAGGCCTGTTCTCCAAGCACACGACCGCCGCGGTCGTGATCAACGAGAACGAGCCGCTGCTGCTGGCCGACATGGCCGCCATGCTGGAACGCCTGAGCGCGACGGACGCCAGCTACGGGCACAACGACTTCACCATCCGGACCGTCAACATGCACGCCGACGAGTGCGCCAATGGGCATGCGCACTGCCAGCATCTGCTGCTCTCCAGCAGTCAGAGTGTCCCCCTCGCCGACGGGCAACTGGATCTCGGCGAGTGGCAGCGGATCTTCTTTTTGGAGCTCGATCGGCCACGAGACCGCCAGCTCGTGGTCCAGGTCTTCGGGATCTAAAGACACCGCCACCCTGACCCTCGCCCTGAGAAGGAACTCCGGGGCAGTCGGCTGAATGCAACGGGCTCCGTAACGGAACTGCGACACCATGGTAACGCCGTGGTACGAGACCGGCGTCCGCGCTGGAGCATCCAGCAGAAGATCGTCCTGCCGTTCTTCGTCCTGCTCGCCTTCGTCGGCATGGTTGGCACGGCCCTGATCACCTCACGGGCCACAACCGCGACGGTCTCAGCCTTCGAGGGCGGCCTCCTGCGGGCCAGCCTGTTGAGCAACGACCATCTGGCGGTGCTGGAGGCCGAACGCCTGGCCCAGTTGCGGGCCGCCAGCGATACACAGGGCGTCGCGTTCGCCCTCGCCAAGGGGGACACGGTCACCCTCACCAACCTCCTGCGTCCGATCCAGGCTAACGCGGCGCCGGCGCAGCTCACCATCCGAGTCCTGAACGCGACCGGCAAGGAAGTACTTACGCTGACGCCCCCAGGCGCCACGCACAAACTGCCCCCGCTCGACAGCGTGGGCGCGGTGCGCGCGGTCCTCAACGGCCAGATAGACGCCCAGGGCGACAAATACGTCCTCCCCCTGGCGGAGCCGGGCCGTATGACGCTGTACTGGATCGGCCCCGTCCGCTCTGACTCGAAGACCATCCTGGGGGCGGTCCTGGTGGGCGAATCGCTGACCGAGATTGCCGACAGCATCCGAGACTCCCGCGCCAGCGACCTCGTGTTCTACGACCCGTCGGGGCGCGTGCTCCTGTCGTCGCTCAGCGGAGCACCCTCGCTAACCCCGAGCATCGTCGCCCAGCTCGGGCAGGGCCCGGTGCGCCTCAGCCAGGAGATCGACCACCACCCGTACCAGTTCCTGGTCGGCAACTGGCGACTCCGCAACAGCTCGATTGGATACCTGGCCGCGGCGGAGCGGGCGGATCCAGTTGAGGCTTCTGTGGCGCAACTCCGGTGGCTGATGGTGCTCGTCTTTGCGGCCGCGGCCCTCATGACGTTGCTTTTTGGAACCCTGGTGGCGCGGCGGATCACGCGCCCGGTCGAGCACCTCGTCCGCTCGACCGCAGCGGTCTCGGCGGGCGACCTGAGCCATCGGGCACCGGTCGAGACCCACGACGAGATCGGCCTGCTGGCCGAGTCCTTCAACGCCATGGCGGCCAACCTGGAGCAGAAGACGACGGAGCTGGAGGAAAGCTACTTTGCCAGCATCGAGTCGCTGGCACGGGCGATCGACGCCCGCGACCCTTCCACGTTCGGCCATTCCACCCGGGTGGCCGCCATCAGCCTGGAGATTGCCCAGGCGATGGGGCTGGACGCGGAAAGTCAGAAGACCCTCCGTCGGGCGGCCCTCCTGCACGACATCGGCAAGATCGGCATCGAGGACCGGGTCCTCCACAAGTCGGGCCCCCTGACCGACGACGAATGGGAGGTCATGAGGCAGCACCCATTGATCGGCTACAAGATGCTTTCCGGGCTTCATTTCCTGAAGCCCAGCCTGGTCGGCGTCCTCCACCACCACGAGCGGTGGGATGGGAAGGGCTTCCCCGGAGGGCTCAAGGGGACGGCGATTTCGGCGCACATCCGGATCCTCAGCGTGGCCGACGCGCTGGACGCGATGACCTCAGACCGTCCGTATCGCAAGGGCCTGCCGTTCGAGGATGCGCTGGCTGAGATTCAGAAACGGGCTGGCACGCAGTTCGAGCCGGCAGTGGCCGAGGCGTTGATGACGTGCGCTTCAGAGGTGCGCGTCCTGCTGATTGAGAAACCCTCGTCGGGCCAACCCCGGGTCGACCTCGAGTGGTTGGAACGAAGCGCATGAAATTCCGGTCCCGACTCCGCCAGCTGGCGCTGCCTGGTCTGGTCATCGGCCTCTTCTGGCTCGCAGCCCTGGTTGCCTCGGGGATTCCGGCGGTGCATCTCCTGGCGACCAGCGTCGACGGTCTCGTGCTTGCCGATTACCGCCAGGACCCGCTGCGGACGGTCGGCATCGCTCCCCTGTCCAGCCAGATCTATTCGGACGCCTACCGCGACGCGCTGACCGGTCCCCGCGGCGTTTCCTGGACGTGGTTCGCCGAGTCGGCGAATGCTGCGGCTTCCACGAGCGGGACGAGTCCCTCAGGAGTTGCCGGTCCTAGTTCGAGCCCGAGCCCCTCCGCGCCCCCTGCCTCATCGCCAAACCCCACGTCCACGCCGATGCCGACGCCGGCGCCCACGCCCACCCCGACGTCCACTCCAGCCCCTACCCCGACGCCCACGGCCACACCCACGGTGGCGCCGACGCCCACGCCCACGCCCACGCCCACCCCCACACCGACGCCCACCCCCAAGCCGACTCCGACGCCGACTCCAACCCCCGCCGACGCCCCCCTTACCATCACCCAGATCGGCGCCGACTACCCGAGCCCTTACGCCCGGGCGGGCGTGAGTTTCATTGACGCCGACCCGAATGGGAACCTGTCACAGTACAGCGGCACCATCAACTGGGGCGATGGCACGACATCGGGAGGGAGCTTCACGACCAACTCTGGGAGCTTCATCTTTGGCGGGACGCACATCTATGCGGGGCATGGGACGTTCTCCATTACCATTGCCATCCACGACGTCGCCGGCGCCAGCGCCAGCGCTACGACAACCTTGCTCGTACCCTGAGCATCGACACCCCCTCCCTGCCCTCCCCCTCCCGGGGGGGGATATGCTCAGCTTTTCGTCAGGGTTGCCAGGAGGATCCCATGCTCGAGCGTTTCACCTGGTTCAAACAATCGGCCTACTGCTATCGCGGTGACGGAATGACCATCTATATCGATCCATGGGGCATTCCCAAAGAGGATGTCGCGGATGTGGTCTTCATCACGCACGCGCACTTCGACCACTACAATCCGGACCTCGAGAAAGTCCGGGGGCCGAAGACCAAGATCGTAGCGCCGGCTGACGTGGCCAGGGAGCTCACCGGCGAGGTCACGGCCGTGAAGCCCGGGCAGAAGCTACACGTCGGTGGGGTGGCGGTGGAAACGGTGCCCGCCTACAACATCCACCCGGAGCGGCTGCAGAACCATCCCAAGTCGAACCAGTGGGTCGGTTACATCCTCTCGCTCGGGGGACATCGCTACTACCATGCGGGCGACACCGATCATCTGCCCGAACTGGAGCAGGTCAAGGCGGAGGTCGCCTTCATCCCTATCGGCGGCACCTACACCATGGACGTGTCAGAGGCGGCCGGCCTGGTCCGCAAGATGTCACCTCAGCTGGCCGTGCCGATGCACTACGGATTCGTGGTCGGGACGGTCGAGGATGCCAACCGATTCGCGAAGGCAGCCCAGCCGGTGAAGGTCCAGATCCTGAAGCCGGTGCAGGACTTCCCCAGTGAACCGGTCGACGAGTAAACCTAGTGTCCCGGACTTCTGACTCGGGACACTAGATCAGGCTGCGAGACTGGCCGCCGTCGACGGTCCAGCAGGCGCCGGTGACCATGCTAGCCCGCTCCGAGGCGAGGAAGGCGACCACCGCCGCCACCTCCTCGGGCGTGCCGAAGCGGCCCAGCGGGATCTCAGCGCGCACGAAGGCGTCCATCCCCGGCGGATCCGCCTGCCGGCGCCGCTCCCAGGAGCTGCCGGGGAACAGCAGGGAGCCGGGGGCGACCGCGTTGACCAAGATGCCTGCCGGAGCCAGCTCGCGGGCCAGCGCCTTGGCCAGGCTGATCTCGGCCCCTTTGGCCACGTTGTAGGCGGGCCGGCCGCCGGCCTCGCGGCCGTACACCGACGCAATCACGATGATCCGGCCGTAGCCCGTTTTGCGCATCCAGGGGACGGCCGCCCGGGCGGCCCGGAGGGCGACGAGGGCGTTCAGTTCGAAGGCATCTGCATACTCGGCGTCATCGGTGGCGAGGGCCTCGCCACCCTGGGCGCCGCCGGCGTTGTGGACCAG
Source organism: Candidatus Eiseniibacteriota bacterium (assembly GCA_035635515.1). GTDB lineage: Bacteria > Chloroflexota > Dormibacteria > CF-121 > CF-121 > CF-121. The sequence goes on from DASQAY010000095.1 coordinate 14,976, forward strand.
GATGTCCAGCCGCTGCCACCGCGCGGCGGCCGCCGACAGAAAGGCGTTGAGCTGGCCGGGATCGGTGACGTCCGTTGGCTGATGGAAAATCCGGTCGGCCGGACCCAGCTGGGCAGCGGCCTGCTGCAGGGGGGCCGGGGTGCGGGCACAGATGGCGAGCCGGCAGCCTTCTCGCGCCAGCGCCTGGGCGATGGCAAATCCCAGCCCTCGGCTGGCACCGGTGACGACCGCGACCCGGTCCTGGAGACCGAGGTCCAGTTAGCTAGACTCGGGCCGGCGTGCCGCCGCTGACCAGCGCCTTCTCGGACTTCGGGTCGAACAGGTGGATGTGGCTGGTGTCCACGGCCACCTGGACGGTCTGTCCGGGCTGCAGGTCCGCGCTGCGCGGGTCCATGCGCGAGGTGAGCGTCCGGCCGCCGAGGTTGAGATAGGCGAAGATCTCGCTGCCCATGCTTTCCACCACTTCTACCTTGGCCGTCACCTTGGGCAGGGTGCCATCGCTGTAGCGGGAATCCTTGAGGTCCTCGGGGCGGACGCCCATGATGACCTCCTGCCCGCGCGCCGCGCCGGAGCCGTCCAGCAGGCGCTCCGCGACCGGGACCGTGAAGCCATCGCCCTTCAACTGCGCCTGGCCGTCGCCGCTGATGGTGGCCGGCAGGAAGTTCATGGCGGGGCTGCCGATGAAGCCGGCGACGAACAGGTTGACGGGCTTCTCGTAGAGGGTTTGGGGGGTGTCCACCTGCTGGACGAAACCATCCTTGAGCACCACAATCCGGTCGCCCATGGTCATGGCCTCGACCTGGTCGTGCGTGACGTAGATGAACGTGGTCTGTAGGCGCTGGTGCAGCTTGAGGATTTCCACCCGAGTCTGGACGCGCAGCTTGGCGTCCAGGTTGGAAAGCGGCTCGTCCATCAGGAAGGCTTTCGGCTGGCGGACGATGGCGCGGCCCAGCGCGACCCGCTGGCGCTGCCCGCCGGAGAGCGCTTTCGGCTTGCGGTCGAGCAGGTTTTCGAGGCCCAGCACGCGGGCCGCCTCGCGAACGCGCTTGTCGATCTCGGACTTCGGCGTCTTGCGTAGCTTGAGCCCGAAGGAGAGGTTGTCGTAGACCGTCATGTGGGGATACAGGGCGTACGACTGAAACACCATGGCGATGTCGCGGTCCTTGGGCGGCACGTCGTTGACCACCCGATCGCCGATCTTGACGGTTCCGTCGCTGATCTCTTCCAGCCCGGCCACCATCCGCAGCGCCGTGGACTTGCCACAGCCAGATGGCCCGACCAGGACCATGAATTCCTTGTCCCGGATCTCCACGTTCATATCCGTGATGGCAACCACATTGCCCGTGTAGCGCTTATAGACGTGCTCAAAAACTACCCCTGCCATGGTGGTCGAATTGTATGCCTCAACCGAAGAGGCGGTCAAGCCGGGCCCAACCGAACGCTCGTTCGCCGCGGGGGGAGGCCGCAACAGGATCGCTAGCCCGGGGCGTTATACATTTGGCATCATTAACGCAGAGCCCGCTGGGGCCTGGCGGTCGCCATTCGGCCAGCCGGCCGGCCGGGCGGGAGCAGGATTGTGGCACACAAACAAGGGAAGATCCTTCCGTCGGCGCCCCTCAACGGCGCCGGAGCCGGACGCCGGGCCGTGGTGTTCGACTTCGACGGCACGCTGGTCGACAGCTATCCATTGATTGAAGCCGCCTTTAGCACGGTGATGCGAGCACACGCCCTGGACGAACGGGCTCGCGCCCTGTTTCGCCAAAGCCGCGGGCTGCCCCTGCCGGAGCAGATGCGACGCATTTCACCCGACCTCTGGGAAGACCTGGTCGCCACGTATCGTCGGGCCGACTCGCGGCTCGGCCCGGCCCAGGTATTCCGCGGGATTCCCACCCTGGTCCGGACGCTGCGCCAGCGGGGCGTCCAGCTGGGGGTGGTGTCCTGCAAGCGACGGGTGCTGATCGAGGCCGAGCTGGAGGGGATCGGCCTGCACCGGTACTTCGATGTGATCATCGGGTACGAGGATGTCAGCCCACCGAAGCCGGCGCCGGACCCGCTGCTGGCTGCCATCAATCACCTCGACCTCCCCCGCGGGAGTGCCCTCTACGTCGGCGACAGCCTGGTCGACATGGAGACCGGGCAGGCGGCGCGGGTCCGCACCGTGCTGGCGGCCTGGGGCCACTCGGCGGAGATGAATGGGGAATTCGCCCGCTACCGCCTACGCGCCCTGCGGCCGCGCGATCTGCTCGCCCTCGTCGACGATCTGGGCCGTAACGGGCATCAGCACGCCGCGTAGAGAATTCCCGGCCTAAGGCGCGGTACGATGTCGGGCGGCCCATGGATGATGCCGCCTACTTTCGCGCCCTCCCGAAGGCGGAGCTGCACCTGCACCTGGATGGCTCGGTTCGTCCGGCGACCGTGCTCGATCTGGCCACCGCGGACGGGGTCCCGGCTCCCACTACCGACTTGCAGCGCCTCCGGGCGCACCTGGAGGCCACCGACGATACCCCGTCCCTGACGGCCTACATCGCCTACTTCGAGCTCCCGATCGCCGTCATGCAAACGGTGCCGGCCCTGGAGCGGGTCACCTACGAGCTCTGCCTGGACCTGGCGGCGGACGGCGTGCGCTATGCCGAGATCCGGTACGCGCCCTGGCTGCACGTCAATCGCGGCCTCTCACTGGCAGACGTAATCCGGGCCACCCTCAACGGGCTGCGCGCCGGCCAGGCTGAAACCGGGCTGGCGGGTGGCCTGATCATCACCGCCCTGCGCACCATGCCGCCTGACCACAATGTGGACCTGGCCGAGGCGGCCGGCCGCTTTCTGGGGGAGGGGGTGGTGGGCTTCGACCTGGCGGGCGATGAGGCCGGGCACCCACCGGGGACCCATGAAGACGCCTTCCGGGCGGCCCGGTCACTGGGGCTCAACCTGACCATCCACGCCGGCGAAGGCGCCGGGCCGGAGAGTGTTCGGCAGGCGATTGCGCTGGGGGCGATGCGGATCGGCCACGGCATCCGGGCCCGCGAGGATCCGGAGGTCGTGGATATGGCACGCGAAAATGGGGTCGAGTTCGACACCGCCCCCACCAGCAATGTCCAGACCAAGGCGGTGTCGCGGTTGGAAGACCACCCTGTGCTCGACTACTTCCGAAGTGGCATCAAGGTCACCATCAGCACCGACTCCCGCACTGTGTCTCGAACCACCCTGACCAATGAGTACCTGAAAGTCGCCACCGTGCTGGGCGGCTCGCGGGCGGACATCTGGGCGATGAATCTGCAGGCGCTCGAGGGTGCCTTCGCCGACGCACCATTGAAGGCGCGGTTACGGCAGGAGTTTCGCGAGACCGAGGCTCGGCTCACGGCCTCCAAGAAGGCTCGCCGCTAGGGCCCCTCGCGCCGCGTTGGCCCGGGTGGTCCAGAATCCTCCTCCCCCAGCAGGGGGAGGGCAGGGAGGGGGTGTTTCGAGAGCACCGAGTCCATGCATCGCTTGATGACTAGCAAGCCAAGGGCAGGGACATTTGGCTCAGGGATGGAATCAGCTAGATGCCGGCTGGAATGACGGCCGGCGGGGTGACGGTGCCGGCCCGGATGTCGGCCTGGACCCTGCCCAGCTGGATCAGGATCGATTGGGGGACAACGCTGCTGGGCTGGGCAAAACCCATCGCGTCTTCCGCCACTCCGAAGTAGACGGGGCCTGCGGTGAAGGTCCCGGCGGCCAGCCGCTCGAGCGTGAGTTGCAGCGCCCGGTCGACGCGCTTGACGGCGCTGGTGATGACCGCTGGGCTGAGGGTGGCCTGGTCGTCGCCCGATCCAATCGCATAGGCATGCCCGTCGTAGGCCGCCTCGATGTAGCTGGGACCGCACGGGACTCCCGCCTGGAACAGAATGTCGACCTGGGTGCGTACCTGCGCCGTGCCAATCGCCTTGCACCCGGCCTGGTCGGTGACGGCGGTCCAGTCCAGCTTGACGACCACGTTGGGGTTCACGGAGCGGGCGCCCGCGATGAAACCGGCCAGGTATCGCTGGGAGGCGGGCGCGTTGCTGACACCGAAGCCGCCCACGCGATTGTGCACGGCCCTCCCTACTTTCATGCTCTCCATCAGGCCGGCGAGCACCCCGACCAGGTACCCGGCCTCTTGCTCCTTGAACACCAGGTCGGTCACGTTCGGCAAGTCGGCCGGCTGGCCCTGGTCATCGGTGGCGATGGCGTCCACCAGCGCAAACCGCAACGACGGGTGCCGTCGGGCCACCTGCCCGATCGCGCCGGCCATGCCGGCCGAGAGGGCCACCGTCAGGTCCGCCCGACCCGTGGCGCACCGCTCGAGGTTGGCCGCGTACACGGCGGCCACGGGGGATTCGACCACGTCGGACACGGCGTGGCTGGCCGCGATGCCATCCTGGGCAGACTGGTTGAGGGTTTCACTGCCCGGGCCAGCGCTGGTCACCAGGCAGACGGAGGGCTGCCGATGGGCGGCCACGGCCGAGGGGGCCGGCGCGCTGGCGCAGCCCGACAGCAGCACCACCAGAAAAGCGACCAGCGGCCGTCTCATGGTGCTTGCAACGCAAAACCCCTCCCGCGTTTGCACGTGCCTCAATCGGATGGCTCCAGCCTACTGCTTCTTGTACGGCCGTCCGACGGCCGCCGGGGCGATCGAGCGTCCCATGGCGCCGGCGACCACGACAATGGTCAGCACGTAGGGCAGCATCCCGAGGAACTGGTACGGGATGTTGTGAAAGCCCTGGATCCGTGCTCCCACCGCGTCGGCGCCGGCGAAGAGCAGCGACGCCAGGAATGAGCCGACGGGGGTCCAGCGACCAAAGATCATCGCCGCCAGGGCGATGAAGCCCCGTCCGCCGGTGATGTTGGGGAGGAAGTTCCCGATCTCCTGGAGGGAAAAGTACGCGCCGCCCAGGCCGGCCAGGGCCCCGCTGGCGATCACATTGACATAGCGCACGAGGTAGACATTGATGCCCACGGTGTCGGCCGCCAGGGGATGCTCCCCGCAGGCGCGCGTCCGCAGCCCCCACACCGAGTGGAAGAGGACCACGTGGACGACCACGATCAGGAGCAGCATCGCCCAGGTGATGGCCTGACCCTGGAAGAAGATCTGTCCCAGGAAGGGGAGCCGGTCCAGCAGCGGGATGTGCCAGGTGGGCAGGATGCCGGGGCCAACGCCGCTGCTCTCCTGGATATAGGTTCGGTAGTACACGCCCGTGATGCCAACGGCCAGGATGTTGATCACGGTCCCGCTCACGATCTGGTCGACCAGGAGGCTGATGGAGAGGGCGGCATGCAAGGCGGCGATGGCCATCCCGGCCAGCATGGCGGCCAGTACCCCGAGCCAGAGATTGTGGGTCGCCAACGCGGCGGCGTAGCCGACGAAGGCGCCGGTCAGCATAATGCCTTCCAGCGCGATATTGACGACGCCGGAGCGCTCGCACAGCACCCCGCCCAGGGCGGCCAGGGTCAGCGGGGTCGCCGCCAGCAGGGTCAGGTAACCGAGCTCCGTGAGGTGCAGACTCTGCAGCGCCGCGATCATCAGATGGGGGCGGCTCCGTCCGGCTTGGCGAGCTGCACCGGTGCGGCGGGCGTATGCCGGAGCCGGAAGATCCACCTGATAATGGCCGGCGCGGCGATGAAGATGATGACCGTCGCCTGCACGATGGAGATCAGGTCCGCCGAGACCTGGGTTTGGAGCTGCATGAAGGTGGCGCCGTTGCGCATAGCGCCAAACAGGAAGGCAGCCGGCAGGATCGCCCACGGATTGCTTTTGGCGAGCAAGGCCACGGCGATGCTGTCGAAACCGTACCCGGTGGAGAAGGCGGGTGGCATGAAGTGCGAGACACCCAGCACCTCGTCCGCGCCGGCCAGGCCGGCCAGCGCGCCCGAGATGCCCATCGTGATGACCAGGGTCCAGCCGACCGAGATGCCGGCGGCCCGGGCTGCGGTCGGATTGAGGCCGACCGTGCGGATCTGAAAGCCGACTGTGGTGCGGGAGAGGAGGAACCAGACCACGGGAATCGCGATCAGCGCCAGAAACAGACCGGCGTGCAGGCGCGTCCCCGGGATCAAGATGGGCAGCTGCGCGGCGTGCTGAATAAACGGGGTGCGCGGGGCCGATGAGGTCTTGTCGGCCAGCGGCCCCCGATTGTTGATCAGGAAATCGGTGAGCTGGAAGGCGACGTAGTTGAGCATGATGGTGATGATCACTTCGTGGGCGCCGGTGCGGGCCTTGATGATCCCCGGGATGGCGGCCCACAGGAATCCGCCCAGCATGCCGGCCAGCAGCGCCAGCGCCACGTGCACGATCCCCGGCAGCCCATGAACGCTGTACCCGATGAATACGCCGAAGACGGCCCCCAGGTAGAACTGGCCCTCGGCCCCGATGTTGAAGAGCCCCGCCTTGAAGCCGAGGGCCACCGCCAGGCCCAGGAAGATGTAGGGGAGGGTGGCGATGATCGTCTCGGTGAACGCGCGCGGGTTGGTGAAGGCGCCCTGGAAGAGGGCACTGAAGGCCTGGACAGGATCGGCGCCGGAGGCGAGCACCGCCAAGCCGGCGACCAGGAATCCGCACACGATGGAGAGGACGGGCTGGGCCGCCAGGGCGACGGCGGCCGGCCGGAACAGCCGGCGCCAGGTCATGCCGCGCCTGCCATCAGCAGGCCGATGCGATCGCGGTCGATGGCGTCGCCCTCCAGGATGGCAACGATCCGGCCCCGGTACATCACCGCCACCCGATCGGCCAGGGAGAGGATCTCGTCGAGCTCGGACGAGATCAGCAGCACGGCCAGGCCGGCGTCGCGCTGGTCCACGATCTGGCGGTGGATGAACTCGATCGACCCCA